>NZ_JBHYJX010000008.1:0-267997 GCF_042740985.1 Streptomyces sp. NPDC058985
CAACACAGCCCACTCGGCATCCGAAAGCTCATGACGACGCACCACGACAGGCATGATCCCTCATCACTTGATCACCTTTGAAGACGACTCCTAGGGCCTCCTTACGGTGTGGAGTGTCGGGGTTGAGGCCATAGGCGGCCGACACGGCGCCCGGCATCCGTGTGTCGTCGGGGTCATCCGTGGCGGGCAGTGCGGTCATGCGCAGTGTCAGGCCGGGGGCGGCGGCACGTAGCTCGGAGAGTACGCTCGCGACCTGGACGACTCCCACGGCCCGGCCCGTGGCCACCTGGTCGAGCGTTTCCTCGTACGTGGTGTCCAGTGGGTCGCCGTTGAAGCAGCCGCGCTCGTCCATCTCCATGTATTTGCGCAGGGCGGTTCGCCAGTCGGAGGTGGCGAATGTTTCCTTGCCGAGTTCCATGTCGGTGTCGAAGTCCGGTTCGTCGGCGTAGACGGTGGTCGCGACCAGGGCGTAGGTGACGAGTTGGGTGACCCAGGGGGTGGCGTTGCCCAGGGCGAGGAGGACCTTGCCGTGGTCGCGGGCCTTGTCGCAGAGGGTCAGGAGTTCTGTCCAGGTCCGGGGAGGTGCTCCTCCGATGGCGTCCAGGGCTTGCGTGGAGAAGACCGTGCCGATGCCGCTGAAGGTCACGGGTACCGCGAACGTGCCGCCGTTCACGTCGGTGACCGGTTTGACGCCTATGGGCATCGTGAGGTTGAAGCGGCGAAGGCTCAGGTTCTCCAGCAGGTCGTCGTGCTCCATCGCGGTGACGGAGGCGGGGTTGCCGTTGCCGGGCCAGACGGTGAACACGTCGGGGCCGTCGCCCGCGTGAAGCTCGCCCGGCAGTTCCTGCTGGAGGTCGCCGGCGTCGGAGTAGTGGACCGTGACGTGTGTGTCGGGGTTGAGGCGGTGGAACTCTGCGACAACGGCGTCCATCGCTGACCTGTCGGTGGCGCTTGCCCTGACTGACAACTCGACCGGCCCGTCCGGTTCGGCCCCGAAGGGGCCGCATCCGGTCGTCGTGGTGGCTGCGAGCGCCAGGCTGATGGCGAGGCCGAGCAGGTGTGAGGTGCGTGTCACGGACGGTCTCCGGGCGCGAGGAGGAGTGAGTTGGCTGGCGCGAGGCGTGGGGTGTCGGGCTGGGTCGGCTGGTGGCGGCTCGTACGACGTTCACTCGACTGCGCAGTGGTCACACGAGCCGCCAACAACCCCGGGCGGCCGACGGTGGTCAGCCGAGCGTGAGGGCACGCTGTGCGGTGACGACGCGGGAGGAACGCGCTGTCGCGAAGGTGTAGGCACCTGGGGTGAGCGTCATCGCTCCCGACGACCAGACGCTGAGGTCCTGGGCCGGGATCGTCAGGCTCAGTCGCCTGGAGCCGGCGGCTGGGAGGGTGACCTTCTGGAACGCGACCAGGCGGCGGGGCTCCGCCGCCGCCGAGGCGGGCAGGGTGGCGTACACCTGGAGGACCTCGGTGCCCTCGCGCCGTCCAGTGTTGGTCACGGTGACCTCGACGACAACCTGCTGGGTGGCCTTGTCGTAGGTGGCTTCCAGGGAGCCGTGCGCGAAGGTCGTGTAGGACAGGCCGTGGCCGAAGGGGAAGCGGGGTTCCTGCCTCCTGGCGTCGAAGTAGCGGTAGCCGACGGCGATGCCCTCCTCGTAGGAGACGGTGCCTTTCGTGCCCGGGTAGGTGGCCGGCGTGGTGCCGGGGCCCTGGGTGGCGTCGGTCGGGAAGGTGACCGGCAGTCGGCCGGCCGGGTCGCGGTCGCCGAAGAGGACGGCGGCGAGGGCGGTGCCGGCACCACGGCCCGCGTACCACGCCTGGACGACGGCCTCCACGTCGTCCAGCCAGGGGATGGCGACGGGACCGTCGGTGTTGAGCACGACGATCGTGCGGGGGTTGGCGGCGGCCACGGCCTTGATGAGCTGGTCCTGGTCTCCGGGCAGCGCGTATCCGTCGTGGTCCATGCCCTCGCCGGCGACCCGGTTGACGAAGACGACGGCGGCGTCGGCCGCGCGGGCCGCCGTCACGGCGGCGGGGATGAGGGAGTCCGGTTGCCAGCCGAAGGTCAGGCCGCAGGTGCCGGGTTCCGCGGTGGTGTTGTTGTAGGTGATTTCCACGGTGACGGCGCGTCCGGCGGTCAGTTCGGCGGTTCCCTGGAGCGGGTAGTCGTAGGGGCCGAGGAAGAAGCGGGCCATCTGGCGGGTGCCGGAGACGACCGTTCTGCCGTCGATCTTCAGCGAGGTCGTCCCGGACGGCAGCAGGGAGAAGCGGTGCAGGCCGGTGGTGGTGGGAGTCAGCGTGCCGGTCCACCTGGCCGACCACACCTGCGGCAGGCCCTCGACCGGAGCGGTGGTGAAGTCGACGGTGGCGTCGGTGCGGGTCGTGACCGGCGTGCCGGTGCCGTCGGCATTGGCGTAGTAGGTCCCCGTCAGACCGGCCGTCCCGGAGGAGGTGCGGAGCACGGCCGAGGGGACCGTGGTGAGGGGGAGGTCGCCCTTGGTCCCCTGGGCGTGTGTGACCTTGACGGAGCTTCCGGCGCGGGCCTTGATCGCGTCGAGGGGGGTGGTCCAGGTGCCGGGGTCGACGTACGTCGAGCCGGAGACGCCGGTGAAGGTGTCGGTGCCCGCAGGGCCGATGACGGCCAGCGACTTCACGGCGCCGGTCAACGGGAGAGCCGAGGCGCGGTTGGCGAGCAGCACCGTGGAGGCGACGGCCGCCTCGTGCGCGAGGTCCTTGTGTGCGTGGGTGCTGACGTTGCCCGCCGGGGTGGGGACTGGGTGGTCGAAGAGGCCGTTCGCGAACATGGTGACGAGGATGCGCCGGGCCGCGTCGTCGAGCCGGGCGGCCGGTATCGCACCGCCGGTGAGGGAACCCGCGGGAATCTGGACGCCGCCGGGGCCGAGTCCGGCGAGGTCCATGCCGGCCCGGGCGGCGGCGACCTGGTCGTCGCCGGCCCAGAAGTCGGGCACGGTGTAGCCCTGGAGGCCCATGCCCTTTTTCAAGTCGTCGAACAGACCGGTGTGCCGCGTCGCGAACGTGCCGTTGATCTTCGGGTAGGCCATCATCACCGAAGTGGCGGGGGCGGTGGCGATGACGCGACGGAAGGGCGCCTGGTAGTACTCGTGGAGCGCCCGGTCGGACACCTTGGTGTCGATGAAGAAGCGGTTGACTTCCTGGGTGTAGGCGGCGAAGTGCTTGAGGGTGGCCGCCATGTGCTGGGACTGGATGGCCACGGTGAGGGCGGCGCCCAGACGTCCGGCGAGCACCGGGTCCTCGCCCATGGCCTCGGCCTGACGGCCGAAGTGCCAGGTCCGGGTCAGGTCGATGGTGGGGCCGAGGGCGTTGTTGTAGCCCTTGGCCCGGCCCTCGGTTCCGATGGCCGTGCCGATCCGGCCGGCGAGCGCCTCGTCGAAGGTGGCCGCCTGGGCCACGGGGACGGGGAAGGCGGTGACGCCCGTCTCGCCGCGCAGGCCCGCAGAGGCGTCGACCATGGTGAGGGCGGGGATGCCGAGGTGGGCCACGGCGGCGAAGTCACAGCGTACGAGGGCCTCTTTCTCGTCGGCCGTCATACGGGCGAGGAGTTCGGCGGCCCGGTCCTGCGCCACGGACCGCGGCGCGGCGACCGCTCGGTCGGTGACCGTGGGGGCCATGCTCGCGGCCACGGCCGTGAAGACTGCGGCGGACAGGAAGGTTCGTCGGTTCACAGCGGCTCTCCGGACTGAGATGGCGGCAGTACGACGCGCCGCCGCGGGTTGGGGGGAGATGAGGCCGGCCGAGGGGTCAGGTCACGGCCGGCCCCGGCTGGATGGGGCAGTGGGAGCAGCCGCGTGGTCGCGGAGCCCCGAGGGATCACATTTCCCTTTTTCACTTCCCGGCGGCAGAGTGCTCGCCGCATCCCACGGTGAGCTTTTGGCGCCACGACCGTATTCGGCCACGAAGTTTCTCCCAGCAGGCTGGAAACTATGGCCTTTTCCGAGGCAAGGTCAACCCTTCCGCACCTCCTCTTTCGAAGAGGCCCTGACCAGCGGTTTTCACCCTTAGCATTTGAATGGCGCCCTGAAATTTCAATTGAACGGGCCGATGACGTCCTCTGCCATCGACGCCTTGGATGACGGGAATTCGCAAGACGAATAGCAGCCCGGGGCATCGCGTGATGCGCCGGGCTGCTCCTCTTCGCGTACGGATTGCGGTCAGGCCGCCGCTCCGAGTTCAGCGGTGTCCAGGACATGGTCGCCGGGGCCGAGGGCGAGTGGTGCGCAGCCGGGGAGTTCCACGGTGGCCGTGCAGCCTGCCGGCACCGTGATGTCGGCCGTCATGCCGGTGGCGGTGAGCTCCCAGGACAGTGCGGCCGTGCCGTAGGGAGTGTCGTGGCGGACCCGGGCCCAGCTGATGCCGCCGCCGGGACGAGGACGGAAGGAGAGCCGGCGGTAACCTGGCGCGGTGGCGCTGATACCGCCGACCACCCGGTGCAGCCAGTCGGCGACGGCTCCGAGCGCGTAGTGGTTGAAGCTGGTCATGCCGCCCGGGTTGAGGGTGCCGTCGGGTCGCAGACTGTCCCAGCGCTCCCAGATCGTGGTCGCGCCCATGGTGACGGTGTAGAGCCAGGAGGGACACTCGGTCTGCAGCAACAGCCGGTAGGCGACGTCGAGGTGACCGTTGTCGCTGAGGGCGTCGCAGATGAGCGGGGTGCCGACGAAGCCGGTCGAGATGCGCGCGCCGTCGGCGAGCACGATCTCGGCGAGGCGGTCGGCGGCCGGTCCGCGCTGTTCCGGCGTGAGCAGGTTGAAGGCGAGGGCGATCGCGTACGCGGTGGCGCTGTCGCTGGCGAGGCGGACCGAGGGCAGGACGTACCGGCGCCGGAAGGCGTCGGCCGCCTCGGCGGCGAGTGCCGCGTACTGTTCGGAGTCCGCGTCGAACCCCAACTCCGCTGCTGCCAGGGCGAGATGTCGTGCGGAGTGGGCGAAGTAGGCGGTGGCGACGAGGTAGCGGTCGGTGCGGCCCGCGGCCGGGTCGTCGGGTGGCGCGGCGGGGTCGAGCCAGTCCCCCAGCTGGACGCCGGTGTCCCACAAGCGGGTAGGGTCGGCGAGGCGTTCGACGAGGTCGACCCACTCTTTGGCCATGGGGTAGTGGCGGCGCAAGAGTTCCAGGTCGCCGTAGCGCTGGAAGAGCGTCCAGGGAGTGAGGGTGGCGACGTCCCCCCAGGCGGCGCCGGGGTGGATCGGCGTCCACATCGGCTCGCCCGGGATGACGGGGACGTACCAGGGGATGGTGCCGTCGGGGAGTTGTTCGATGCCGACGTCGGTGAGCCAGGAGTCGAGCAGGCCCACGCAGTCGTAGAGGAAACTCGCCGTCGGGGCGAAGACCTGGATGTCGCCGGTCCAGCCGAGGCGTTCGTCGCGCTGGGGGCAGTCGGTGGGCAGGTCGACGAAGTTGCCGCGCATGCTCCACACGACGTTCTCGTGCAGGCGGTTGACGAGCGGGTCGCTGCACTCGAACCATCCGGTGCGGCGCATGTCCGTGTGGTACACGCGGGCGGTCACCTGCCCCGCCGTCATCTCGCCCGGCCAGCCGCTGATCTCGGCGTAGCGGAATCCGTGCAGGGTGAAGCGGGGTTCCCAGGTCAGGGGCCCCGCGCCGGAGAGGATCAGGGTGTCCACGGACGTCGCCTCACGCAGGGGGCGAGTGGCCGGCTGTCCGTCCTGGAGGACTTCGGCGTGCCGGAGGGTGAGGGTGGTACCGGCCGGGCCGTCGACGGTGACCCGGAGACGGCCGACGAGGTTCTGCCCGAAGTCGAGCAGGTGACGTCCGTCGCCGGTGCGGGTGACGGTGACCGGGGGGACCTCCTCGGTGCAGCGCACGGGCGGCCCGAGAGGAGCGACGAGGGTGCCGGCGTCTCGTGCGCCCGTGCGGACCGGCGTCCAGTCCCCCGTGCCGGCCGCGGACGGTGTGGCCCACGCGGGGTCGTGCAGGCGTGCGTCGAAGGTCTCCCCTTCGTACAGGCCGCTGGTGAGGATCGGGCCGTACGCCGCTTTCCAGGTCCGGTCGGTGGCGACGACCTGCGTGGTGCCGTCGTCGTACTCCACCTCCAGCTGGGCGATGAGGGACTGGTCGGTGCCGTAGATGTTGCGGGTGCCGCCGTCGAAGCCGTACTTGCCCCGGTACCAGCCGTCGCCGAGCCAGGCGCCGACGGTGTTGGCGCCCTCGGTGAGGTGGGCGGTGACGTCGTGGGTGCGGTACCGCAGCCGGTGCGGATAGACGGTCCAGCCCGGTGCGAGGGCCTCGTCGCCGACGCGGTGTCCGTTGATCTCCACGTCGTACAGGCCGTGCGCGGTGACGTAGAGGCGTGCGCGGGCGACGGGCCGGGCGAGACGGAAGTCCTTGCGCACGCGGGCGGGGCGGCGTTCGCCCTCGGGGTCCTCGTCCCAGCCGGCTCCCACGGGTACGGCCTGCCAGTCGGCGGCGTCGAGGAGTCCGGCCTCGACGGTTGCCGGTGCGCTCCACTCCGAGGGGTCTGCGGCGTCGGGGGTCCAGACGCGGACGCGGACGGTGGCGCGTTCCCGGGACATGAGGGGGGCGTCGGGCCACGGCACCAGGACCTGCTCGGCGCTGTCGACGCGCCCCGTACGGCGGACACTGCCACGGCGTTCGAGTTCCAGTTCGTACGCCGCCTGGCGGCCGGTGCCTGCGGGCAGGGTCCAGGTCAGCCGGGGGGAGGCGACGCCGATGCCGAGTCCGTCCGGCAGGTGTTCGAACATGACCGGGGAGGGCTGAGGGGGGAGCAAGGGGCGAGCCTTCTTTCACATGTGGTCACGCCGGGAGCGTTGGCGGGTGGGCGCGGCGGACTCCCCGGAGCCGGAAGTCCGGGGAGCCGGCAGGCCGGGGCGAGGACCGTGGGTCAGCCCTTGAGCGCTCCCGAGGTGAGGCCCTTCATGACCTTCTGGTTGAGGAAGAGGTAGATCAGGAGGGTGCCGAAGACGTTGATGCAGATGGCCGCGAAGAGGGGGCCGTACTGGGTGGCACCGAAGTCGCCGGTGAAGTTGAGCAGTCCGACCTGGATGGTGCGCAGGTCCTGGTTGTTGGTGAAGGTCAGTGCGATGAGCAGGTCGTTCCAGATGAAGAAGAACTGCACCAGGCCGACGGTGAGCAGGGCGTTGCGGACCAGGGGGAGGCTGATGGTCCAGAAGGCGCGCAGGATGCCCGCGCCATCAATCGTGGCGGCCTCGAACAGCTCGCGGGGGACGCCCCGGTAGTAGGTGGCCATCATGAAGACGGTCAGCGGCAGGCCCGTGCCGGTGTAGGTGAGGATCAGCGGCCACAGGGTGCCCGACAGTCCGGTCTGAAAGTACACCGTGAATAGGGGCAGCAGGATCATCTGCGGCGGGACCATCATGCCCGCGAGGAAGACCAGCAGCGTGAGGCTGCGGCCCTTCCACACCATGACTTGCAAGGCGAAGCCGGCGGCTGTGCCCAGCAGCAGCATCAGCGCGAGCGCGGGGACGACGGCGAGCAGGCTGTTCTGAACGTAGAGGCCGATGTTGCCGGTCGTCCACGCCTCGGTGTAGTTGCCCCACTCCCAGGTGGTGGGCAGGCTCCAGGTGGAGTTGTTCAGGTAGTCGTCGTTGGACTTCAGGGAGGTGAGGAACATCCAGATCATCGGGTAGATCTCGACGACCAGCAGGACGGCGACGACGATCTTGACCCAGAGCCGGTTTCCCCGACGGCCGCGCCGGGCCCGGGAAGCACGGGCGGGAGCGTTCCCGGAGCGGCTCGCCGAGGTCTTCACGGGTGTCTCGATGGTGGCCATGTCTCTCAGCCCTCCGTGAGGTCGCGCCGCGAGACGCGGTAGACGACCAGGCTCACCAGCAGGCACACGACGGTCAGCAGCAGGGCGATGGTGCTGCCGTAGCCGTAGTCGCTGTAGGTGAACGACGTCTGGAACATGTACAGGGTCAGCGGTGTGGTGCCGGTGCCGGGGCCGCCGTTGGTCAGGGCGACGATCGAGTCGAAGACCTTGAGCGTGCCGTTGATGCTGAAGATCAGCGAGGACATCAGGACGGGCAGGGACAGCGGCAGCACGATGTGGCGGACCAGCCTGAGTCCCGTGGCTCCGTCGAGGCGGGCCGATTCCAGGACCTCGTCGGGGATGTCGACCAGGCCGGCGAAGAGGAGGACCGCGTAGAAGCCCATGGAGCGCCAGATGTCCATGGCGATCAGGACCCAGAAGGCGCTGCCGGCGCTGCCGAAGAAGTCGATCGAGTCGATGCCGACGGCGTTGAGGAGGGAGTTGACCGGGCCCGTCTGGGGGGCGACCTGGAAGAACTTCTGGAAGAGCAGGCCGACGGCGACGGTGGGCAGCACGACCGGGAAGAACACCAGGGTGCGGACCAGTGCCGAGGCGCGCTTGAGGAAGAAGACGTAGAGCAGCGCCAGCAGATACCCGGCGACCACCTGTCCGACGGTGACGATGACCGCGTACTTCAGGGTGAACCACAGGGCGTCGTGGACGGCCGGGTCGTCCAGGAGGCGGGAGAAGTTGGCGACACCGTTTCCGGTGAAGCCGTTGATCGTGTTGCCCTTGGTGAAGGAGTACCCGAGCGACCACACCATCGGGACCAGCATGATCAGCGAGTAGACGAGGAGGGCGGGACCGAGCAGGAGCGCGATGGCCCTGCGGTCACCGAGTACGCGGTGCATGGGTGGTGTCCACTTTCTTGGCAGGGGACGGGGACGGCCCGCGCGCGGCGGGGCGGGCAGGAGCGTGCGGGCCGCCCCCGGCCGGTCACTGGGCGGCCAGCGCGTCCTGGACGGTCTGCATGAACTGCTCGGGGCTCGTGCTGCCGCTGACCAGACCCGCCGCGTTCTGCTGGCTGACGGTGGTGGCCTTGGTGCTGAACAGGGCCTCGAACCAGAGCACGTTCTGCTTCGAGGAGCTGATGGTGTCGCGCACCTGAGTGGTGACCTCGTTGGGGTCCTGCACCTCGCTGTTGACCTTGAAGCCGGAGATGGAGCCGTGGTCCTTGAGCCCGGTCGCTCCGTAGTTCTTCGCGATGCAGGAGACCCAGTCGCCGGTCTTGTCGTCGAAGGACTTGGAGGCGAGCGTGATGCCGAGCCCGACGTTGGACGGGTACTGGTCGGCGGAGCCCTTGCCGCCGCTCACGGCCGGGAGGGGCATGAAGCCCGTGTTCTGCGCGCCGATCTTGTTCTGCTTGTCGTCGGAGATGTTGGCCAGCGCCCAGCTGCCCATGTAGAACATGGCGGCCTTGCCGGTGAGGAACTGGTTCATCGCCGTGTCGTAGTCGATGGAGCCGACGCCCTTGCCGAAGTAGCCCTTCTTGCCGAGGGCAGCGACCTCCTCGGCGGCCTTCACGTACTGGGGGTCGGTCAGCTTCGCCTTGCCGTCGGCCACCTTCTGCAGGGCGTCGGGGCCGAGGCTTCGGTAGAGGTAGCCGCTGATCAGGCGGGTGAGCGGCCAGCCCTGCTGACCGGATGCGGAGAACGGCTGGACGCCGGCGGACTCCAGCTTCGCCGCGGCGGCGACCAGATCCTCCCAGGTGCCGGGCACCTTCAGGCCGTTGTCCGCGAAGAGCTTCTTGTTGTAGAAGATCCCCTCGATGTTGTACTCGTACGGCAGGACCTGGAGTTCGCCGCCGTACAGGGCCTTGATGGTGGAGACGGCGGCCGGCTCCAGCTGGTCGAGCACCCCCAGCTCCTTCAGCTTCGCCTCCAGGTCGGCGACCTTGCCGGACTTGTCCAGCTCCTGGGTGAGCGCGGGGGCGTTGCCGGCGGCGAACTGCACCGGCAGTGCGTCCTGGCCGGCCAGCAGCTGGAGCTTCTGGTCCAGGCTCGCCTGCGGAACGGTCTCCACCTTCAGCGGCAGGGCGTCGTTCGCGCTCTTGCACGCGCCCTTGGACATGGTGGTGAGCGCCGTCTTCACGGTGGTGTTCTCGGTGACGCTCAGGTAGTCGAAGTTCTCGGGGGCGGAGGAGGAGCCGCCGGACCCGCTGCCGCCGCAGGCGGTGGCGAGCAGCGCCAGCGAGGCGGCGCCGGCGGTGAGCAGGCTCAGTCGCGTCCGACGGGCGCGGGAGGTACGAAGGGGCACGGAGAACTCCCAAGGATCATGGCGAGCGGGGCGAGGTGCGGGAAACAGCGCCGGGGGCGGAGTACGGGCCCGGCGGCAAATGCGGGCAGCTGCTCGACGGAGCGTGTAAAACGTTCTCCACACCGAGTGGGCAACACCCTGCACCGCTCCCCGGCCACCGTCAAGACACAAGCAGGTAACACCGCGGCGATGAACGAAAGGCTTGACGGGCAGCGGGGAGTAGCGTGTAGACCGTTATACCTACGCCTACTCACTTCGGGATGTGGACCATGGACGGGGCTTCCGCAGACAAGCCGACCAAGCGCGTGACCATCACCGATGTCGCCCGGCACGCCGGGGTGTCCACGGCCGCCGTCTCCAAGGTGATGCGCAACGCCTATGGCGTGAGCGAGGGGATGCGGGAGAAGGTCCAGGCGGCCATCGACGCGCTGGGCTACCGTCCGCACGCGGCGGCCCGAGGGATGCGCGGCCGGACCTACACCATCGGTGTCCTGCTGGACAACGTCCGCAACGCGTTCTTCGCGGACATCCTCGACGGCATCCGGGACGAACTGCGCCACACCGACTACACGGTGCTGATCGGCGCGGCCGGCTTCGACCCCGAGGAACAGGCCAAGACCATCCGTTCCCTGGTGGACCGGCAGATGGACGGACTGATCCTGATCGCCCCGGGGACACCTCGCGCGGAGGTGCTGGACACGGCCGCTTCGACGCCGACCGTGGTCATCGGGCACCACGACGCCTCGGACCGCTACGACTCGGTCGTCGACGCCGACGACCTCGGCGCCGGCCTGGTGGTGGATCATCTGGTCTCGCTCGGCCACCGTGACATCGCGCTGGTCTCGGCCCCGGGCACCCGGGCCAACAAGTGGAAGCGCACACCGGAGGCCGTTCTGAGCGAGGGCTATCTGCACGCGATGGAACGGCACGGACTCGCCCGCCTCGCGCGGGTCCACCACACCGCGTACTCCGACGACGGCGGCTTCAAGGCGGGCATGACACTGCTGACGGCCGACCGTCCGCCCACGGCCGTGATGACCGGTGCGGACGTCGCCGCACTGGGCGTGTACCGCGCCGCGCACGAACTCGGCCTGCGCATCCCCCGGGACCTGTCGCTCGTCGGCTACAACAACACCGCGCTCGCCGCCCTGGCGCCCGTGCAACTGACCAGCGTGGACCAGGCGGGACACACCATGGGTTCGGCCGCCGCCCGGATGCTCGTCGAGCGCGTCGAGAGCCGAAGGGACAGACCCATGCAGACCACAATGACCCCCCGTCTGGTGGTGCGCTCCACCACCGGCGCTCCGCAGGGACGCTAGGCCGTGGACCGGCGGCCGGCCGTCGCTCCCCCGGCTCACCGCGAACGAGGCTCCGGCGCAGCGACGGCGGTGGCCGGCCCTGTCGGCCGCGCACATCCCCGGGTCGGCATCAAGGACGTGGCACGGGAGGCCGGCGTCTCGCTCGGCACCGTCTCCAACGTCCTCAACCGGCCCGAGATCGTCGCCGAGGGAACGCGCTCGCGCGTCCTGGAAGTGATCGACGCGCTCGGCTATGTCCGCGCCGAGGGTGCCCGTCAACTGCGTGGATGGGCCTCGCGGGTGATCGCCGTCATGGTCCTCGACATGGCGAACCCGTTCTTCACCGCGCTCGCCTCCGGGGTGGAACAGGCCGCCCGTGAGGCGGACCTCGGCGTCATGGTCTGCACGGGCGCCCACGATCCGGCGGAGGCCGCACGCCACCTGTCGCTGATCACGTCGCACCAGGTCCGCGGTGCCGTGCTGGCCTCCGGCGAGGGAGTCGGGCGCACCGTCTCCGCCTTCCGCCGCAACGCCGTCCCCTTCGTCGTCGCCGACCAGTACGCGCCCCAGCCGGCGGCGTGCTCCGTCGGCATCGACGACGTGGCGGGCGGACGGGCCGCGGTACGGCACCTGCTCGAGCAAGGTCACCGCTCCCTCGCCTACGTCAGCGGCCCCGACCGCCTCCAGCAGGTGAGGGACCGCCGTCGTGGCGCCCTCACCGCGCTCGGCGAGTCCGGCCTGCCGTCCACCGCGCTGACCGACCTGTCCTGCGGCGCCCTCACCGTGACGGCCGGCAAGGACGCCGGGCACCGCCTCCTCGGTCTGCCCGAGCGGCCCACGGCCGTCTTCTGCGCCAACGACCTGCTCGCCCTCGGTGTCCTGCAGGCCCTGTACGAGGCCGGTCTGAGGGTGCCGGACGACATCGCCGTGGTGGGTTACGACGACATCGAGTTCGCCGCGTCCGCCGTGGTGCCGCTCACCTCGGTGCGACGACCGGCGGCCGCCATGGGGCGGCAGGCAGGCCGACTGCTCATCGAGGACACGGCCCACGGAATCAGACACGCGCACCGCCACGTCGTGCTCCAGCCCGAACTGGTCGTACGCCGGTCGACGTTGGCGGCTCCTGCGCGCTGAGCGGCTCGGTCCGCGGCCGGGGGGAACGGGTGCGGGACCGGAGGCGGGTACGGCACGGAAAGCGAGCACGGCGGAACTCCGGGCGGTGGTACGGGAGGGCCGACCGCGGAGATGACGGCCATCTCCGGCTGCCGGGAGAAGACGACGCGCGAGAACGCGGCGACAGGTCCCGTCCGAGCATGCGTCCTGCCGGGCGGCCCTGCCCACCCCCGACGTCATTCACCTTGCCGATGGATCGCATCCATCCCGTGGATGAGACCCGCAGTTCACGAGTGGGGCCTCGCTCACCCCCCGGGCGCGTCGGTCATCCGCCTGCCGACCCGGGCGGCGGTCTCCCGCAGCCAGATGTGGGCCGCGTCGTGGGTGTGCACCGGGTGCCACCACAACGCCTCGCTCAGCGGCACCGCCTCGTAGGGCGGCTCCACCACGCGCACGGCGGCGAGCGGGGCGAGGAGCCGGGCGAGGCGGGCCTGGATGAGGGCGATGCGCCGGGTTCCGCTGACCAGCAGCGGCATCATCTGGAAGCTGTCCACGGAGACCTCGACGCGGGGCTCGATGCCCAGCATGCCGAGCTGGCGGACCGCCGGGGCGTCGTAGGTGCGCTGGTAGGTGACCCAGGGCAGCCGGGCCAGGTCCTCCCGGGTCAGCCGGTCGTCGACGCTCGGGTGGTCCTCGGCGACGAGGAAGACCCACCGGTCCTGGTAGAGGTCGGTGGCAGGGAAGTCGCTGATGACGCCGTGCGGCATGAGCAGGCCGTCGGTGGTGCTCAGCAGGGTGTCCGTGGCGTCCACCACGGTGGTCGGCGTCTGGGCGAAGCGCAGCCGGATGCCGGGGGCCTCCTGGTGCACGACCCGGGCGAGTTCGGCACCGAAGACGGCGACCGCGTAGTCGGACGCCACCAGCTTGAACTCACGGCTCTCCTTGGCCGGGTCGAAGTCCGCCTGGCTGGCGAAGAGCCGTTCCAGCAGGTCGTAGGCGGTGGACGCGCGGTCTAGGAGGACCTGTCCGAGGGCGGTGAGCTCGTAGTGGCCGCCGACCCGGGCCAGCAGGTCGTCGTCGAAGTGCTTGCGCAGACGGGAGAGCGCCGCGCTCATCGCCGGCTGGCTGAGGCCGACGCGCTGTCCGGCGCGGGTGACGTTGCGCTCTTCGAGAAGAGCGCGCAGGGCGACGACGAGGTTCAGGTCCAGGCGACTGAGATTCACGGGCGTCTTTTCTCGTTAGGCGGCGGCGACCTGCGTAAATTTGCATGGTGGATGCCTGTCATCCACAGAATTGATTTCCCTGATCACTGGTGGCGCGTCCAGATTAGTGCCATCGCAATCAGGAGGACATGTCCGTGAAACCTGAAGCCGCGTCCGCCCTCTTCGCCGGACCCTTCGCCCTCGCCACCCTCTCGGCCCCCGAGGGGGCCGCGTTCCCCGCCCTCGTCACCCCCGACGCCCAGGTGATCGACCTGCGAGACGCCCTGGACGACGCCGACCTCAGCGTGCGGGACCTTCTGGACGACTGGGAGGCGGTGCTGCCCCGGTTGTCGGCGCTGGCCGACGACAGCGCGGCACGTCGCGCGCTGCTGGCCGACTTCCGGGTGCACGCGCCGGTCGAGCCGCGCCAGGTGTTCCAGTCCGGCGCCAACTATCGGCAGCACGTCATCGACCTGCACGTCGCGCACCGCGCGCCGGGTGACGAGCGGCCGGAGGCGGAGCGCCGCGCGGAGGCCGCGGAGATCATGGACCGGCGGGCGGCCGAGGACCTGCCGTACGTGTTCATCGGCCTGCCGAGTGCGATCACCGGCCCGTACGACGATGTCGTGCTGCCCGCCTGGGCCGAGAAGCCCGACTGGGAACTGGAGCTGGTCGCGGTGATCGGCCGCCCGGCCCACCACGTGTCCGTCGAGGAGGCCCTGGACCACGTCGCGGGCTACACGATCGCCAACGACCTGACCGACCGTGCCACGGTCTTCCGCCGGGACATGCCGCAGATCGGCACCGACTGGCTGCGCAGCAAGAACGCCCCGGGCTTCACGCCGCTCGGACCCTGGATCGTGCCCACCGCGTCCATCGCGGACCCGGGTGACCTGCGGCTGACGCTGAAGCTGAACGGCGAGACCATGCAGGACGAGTCGACCAAGGACATGATCTTCGACGTGGCGCGGATGGTGTCCTACGCCTCGCGAACCGCCCGGCTGCTCCCCGGCGACCTGGTGCTCACCGGCTCCCCCGCCGGCAACGGCATGCACTGGGGCCGGCTGCTGCGCGACGGCGACGTCATGGACGCCTCCGTCACCGGGCTCGGCGCCCAGCGCACCCGCTGTGTGGCGGAGGTGGCCCGATGACGCCGGACCGCACGGACCCCGAGGGGTCGGTCGCCCGGACCGCGAAGGCGTGCTCGAACTGGGGCCGCTGGGGCGAGGACGACGTGCTCGGCACCCTCAACTTCCTCGACGAGGCCAAGCGCCGCGAAGGTGCCGCGCTGATCCGGCGGGGCGTCAGCTTCTCCCTCTCGCAGCGCTTCGACATCGACGGCCCGCAGAAGGGCTGGCGCAAGCGCACCAACCCGGTGCACACCATGCTGGACACCGGCACCGACGCGGCCCTCGGCAACCAGGGCCTGCCGCACGGCATCGGCGGCGCCGACGACGTCATCGCGATGCCGCTGCAGTGCTCGACGCAGTGGGACGGGCTCGGGCACATCTTCGACCACGGCAAGGCATGGAACGGACGCCCGGCCGAGCAGGTCGTCACCTCCGACGGCGACCAGGTCACCGGCATCGAGCACATGGCCCCGCACGTCGCCGGACGCGGAGTGCTCCTGGACGTCGGCCGGGTCGTCGGCGACGACGGTGAGCTGCCGGACGGCTTCGCGATCACCGAGGAGCACCTGGCCGCCACCGCCGAGGCCCACGGTGTGCGGGTGGGCCGCGGCGACATCGCCCTCGTCCGCACCGGGCAGCTGTCCCGGGTGCGCCGCGACGGCTGGGGCGACTATGCCGGCGGGCCCGCGCCGGGGCTGTCGTTCACCACGGCGGGCTGGCTCCACGGCAGCGAGATCGCCGCGATCGCCACCGACACCTGGGGCTTCGAGGTCCGTCCGAACGAGTTCGAGCACGCCTTCCAGCCGCTGCACCAGGTCGCCATCCCGCACATCGGCCTGCTGATCGGCGAGATGTGGGACCTGGACGCCCTGGCCCAGGACTGCGCGGCCGACGGGGAGTACGCGTTCTGGCTCACCGCCGCGCCGCTGCCCATCACCGGGGCCGTCGGCTCACCCGTCAACCCGATCGCCGTCAAGTAACCAGCGGAACAAGGGAGTTCCCATGAGCAATGCCCGTAAGGTCCTGGTGCTCGGCGGGGGTGCGGCCGGCAACGCCGTGACGGTCCTGCTGCGCCGCGCCGGAGTCGCCGTGGACCTGGTCGAGGCCAGGGACGACTGGAACGCCACCGCCGGCTCCGGCATCACCCTCCAGGGCAACGCCCTGCGCGTCCTGCGCGAACTCGGCGTATGGGAGCAGGTGGAGGCATCCGGCTTCGGCTTCGGCTCCGTCGGCATCACCGCCCCCGACGGCACCGTCCTGCACGCCCAGGACGACCTGCGCACCGGCGGCGACGACCTGCCCGCCACCGTCGGCATGCAGCGCCCCCGGCTCCAGCAGATCCTCATCGACGCCGTGCGCGACAGCGGCGCGTCGGTCCGGCTGGGCACCACCGCCGAGATCCTCGACCAGGACGCCGACGGCGTCCGGGTGCGGCTCTCCGACGGCACCGAGCACCGCTACGACCTCGTGGTCGCCGCCGACGGACTCGGCTCCCGCACCCGGGCCGCGATCGGCATCACGTCGAAGCCGGAACCGACCGGCATGGCCATCTGGCGCATCGCCGCTCCCCGCCCGGCGGGCGTCACCCGTACCGACCTCGCCTACGGCGGCCCGGCCTACATCGCCGGCTACTGCCCCACCAGCGAGAGCACCCTGTACGCGTACGTCGTCGAGGCCAACCGCGACCGCGCGTCGATCCCGCCGGAGTCGTACGCCGACGAGATGCGCGGCCTCACCCGGCACTACGGCGGCTTCTGGCCGGAGATCACCGAGCACATCACCGACCCGGCGAAGGTCAACTACACCTGGTTCGACCGGATGCTCGTCGAGGACTCCTGGCACCGCGGCCGGGTGGTGCTCGTCGGCGACGCCGCGCACTGCTGCCCGCCCACCCTCGCCCAGGGCGCCGCACTGTCCCTGGAGGACGCCTGGGTGCTCTCACAGATGCTCACCGGGTCCGACGTCTGGGACGACGCGCTGTTCCAGGCGTACTACGAACGACGGATCGCGCGCGTCCGCCCGGTCGTGGAGGCGTCCGTACAGATCGGGCAGTGGCAGCTCGACGGGGTGCGTGACGCCGACGTGCCCGGGCTGATGGGCCGCACCATGACCATGCTCAGGGAGCTGCCGTGACCGCCGAGAACGCACCCACCGCCGCGACCGCGGCGAACACTCGCACCGCCGCCTCCGCCGCGCACGCACCCGCCGTGAACGCCACCGCAGCGCACGCGCCCACCGTGGACGTTCACGCCCACGTCCTGCTGCCCGAGGTCGAGGCGCTCGTCGCCGGCCTGCCCGGTCACGCCGAGGCCAGGGCGCTGGACGCCCGCCGCAACGGCCCCGCCGCCCTCGCCGTCAGCGGCCCCATGGTCCGCGAACGCGTCCCGCGGCTGACCGACCCCGCCGTGCGCCTGGCCGCGATGGACGCCCAGGGCGTGGACGTGCAGCTGGTCAGCCCCTCCCCCTCGCACTACCACTACTGGACCGACGAGGACACCGCCGAGAAGCTGTACCGGCTCGCCAACGAGGCGACGGCCGCGCACTGTTCGGCCGCCCCCGAGCGTCTGCGCGGACTCGGCCTGGCCCCGCTCCAGCACCCTGAGCAGGCGGTGCGGGCCCTGGACCACGCCCTGGAGCAGGGCCTGGCCGGGGTGGAGATCTCCAGCCACGCCCCGGGACGCGAGCTGTCCGACCCGTCCTACGAGCCCTTCTGGACCCGGGCCGGGGAAACCGGCGCGCTCGTCTTCCTGCACCCCTTCGGCTGC
This sequence comes from Streptomyces sp. NPDC058985, assembly GCF_042740985.1. Taxonomy (NCBI): domain Bacteria; kingdom Bacillati; phylum Actinomycetota; class Actinomycetes; order Kitasatosporales; family Streptomycetaceae; genus Streptomyces; species Streptomyces sp. NPDC058985. The sequence continues at coordinate 17,605 of NZ_JBHYJX010000008.1, forward strand.
ACCCTGGACGAGCGACTGGACCAGTGGTACCTGTCCAACACGGTCGGCCAGCCCACCGAGAACGCCGTCGCGCTGTCCCACCTGATCTTCTCCGGAGTGCTCGACCGCCACCCGGAGCTGACGCTGATCGCCGCGCACGGCGGCGGCTACCTGCCCACCCACATCGGCCGCTCCGACCACGCATGGTCGGCGCGCTCCGACGCAGGCGCCGGCTGCGCACACCCGCCCAGCAGCTACCTGAAGCGCCTGTACTTCGACTCCCTCGTCCACGACCCGCACGTGCTGCGGGAGCTGGTCCGGGTGGCCGGCGCGGACCGGGTGCTGCTCGGCTCCGACTTCCCCTTCGACATGGGCACCGAGGACCCGGTCGGCATCCTGCGCGCCGCGCGCCTGTCCGACGCCGACTTCCACGCCGTCCGGGGCGGCAATGCCGCCGCCCTCCTCCGGAAGGACTGACACCATGAGTGCACGCCTGCTCACCCACCTGCGGCACGTCGACCTCGCCGTGCCCGACTACGACAAGCAGCTCGACTTCTACGCCGGCGTCTGGGGTCTGACCAAGGTCGCCGAGGACTCCGGCATCTCATTCCTGGCCGCCGAGGGCTCTCCAGAGCAGTACGTCGTGCGGCTGCGCAAGGCCGAGGAGAAGCGCCTCGACCTCGTCTCCTACGGCGCCGCCTCCCCCGCGGACGTCGACACCCTCGCCGAGCAACTCCTCGCGGAGGGCGTGCAGCTGATCACCCAGCCCGGCAAGGTCGACACCCCCGGCGGCGGCTACGGCTTCCGCTTCTTCGACGTCGACGGCCGCACCATCGAGGTCTCCGCGGACGTCGAGGTCAGGCAGCACCGCAAGATCGAGGAGAAGGAGTCCATCCCGGTCAAGCTCTCCCACGTGGTCCTCAACTCCCCCGACCTGAACCGCACCCGCGAGTGGTACGAGCGCCACCTCGGCTTCGCCCTCTCCGACACACTCAGCTCACCCCACATGGGCGAGGTCATGCACTTCATGCGGATCAGCAGCCAGCACCACTCCATGGCCCTCGCGAAGGGACCGCACACCGCGCTGCACCACATCTCCTTCGAGATGCGCGGCATCGACGAGTACATGCGCGGCTCCGGGCGCGTCATCCGCGCGGGCTTCAAGAAGGTCTGGGGCCCGGGTCGGCACATGGCGGGCGACAACACCTTCACGTACTTCCTCGACCCGCACGGCAACACCGTCGAGTACACCACCGAGCTGGAGTGCCTGGACGAGGACACCTGGCACCCCCACGTCTACGACTTCTCGCAGCCCGAGGTCACCGACCAGTGGGGCACCGCCAACCCCATGAACGAACTCGTCGCCAAGGAGTCCTTCAACGACCCCGACCGCGGCGTGTTCGTCGCCCCGCCGGTCTGAGCCGCTCCCCGTACGCCGGGGGCGCGGCGGCGGCGTCCACGCCCTGACTCCCGCCGCCGCGCCCCCGGCCCCGCTCGACCCCCTTCCTCACCCCCCCCCACGGCTCCCGCATCAACGACGATCGAAGGAACCGCCCCGATGACCCCTCGCAGGACCCCGCTGTCCCGTCGCGGCCTGCTGGCCGGCGGCGCGGCCGCCACCGCGTTCGCCGTCACCTCACCGGCCGCCGCCGTGCCCCGCGCCGAGCCGCGGGACGAGTCCCGGCCGGGAAAGGGCACCGTCGTGCACCTGCTGGGCACGGCGGGCGGACCCCCGCCGTACGGCGAGCGTATGGGCATCGCCTCCGCCGTTACCGTCGGCACCGAAACCTACCTGGTGGACTGCGGTCGGGGCGCCGTGACCCAGTACCTGCGGGCGGGACTGCCGATGCCGTCGCTCAAGGGAATCTTCCTCACTCACCTGCACGCCGACCACATCGTCGACTACTTCGACTTCCCGCTGCTGTGCGCCGGTGTCATGCCGCCCCAGCCGGGGTTCGGCGGCACGGTGCGGGTGTGGGGTCCTGGACCGAGCGACACGGTCACCTCGGGTCCCGTCACCCCCGAGCAGCCCGCGCCCGGAATCGTCGAGACCACCCGGCGTGCGAACGCCGCTTTCGCCGCCTCCACCAACGCCTTCGTCGCTGAGGGCTTCGGCATCGACCCCGTGTCCATGCTCGACGTGACCGAGCTGTCGGCACGGCCCGGCACGGTGGTGACCGTCCTGGACACCGCCACCGTGAAGGTGACGGCGACCCGGGTCCCGCATGGCAACATGTCCCCCTCGTACGCCTATCGGTTCGACACGGCGGACGGTTCCGTCGTCTTCTCCGGCGACACCAGTCGCAGCGACGACCTGATCGCGCTGGCCCGCGGCTGCGACCTGCTGGTCCACGAGGCCGTCGACGCCGCGTGGTTCGAGGGTCAGGGCATGCCCGCTCCCCTCGTCGGCCACATGCGCGAGGTGCACACCGACGTCGCCGAGGTGGGCGCCATCGCCGCCGCCGCGGGGGCGCGCCAAGTGGTTCTCAGTCACCTCGCGCCGGCCGACCCGGCCCAGTTCTCCGACCACGAGTGGGGCGCGGCGGCCCGTGCCTCCGCCCGGGCGGCCGGCTACCGGGGCCGCTTCACCGTGGGTCACGACCTCATGCGCATCCCACTTTCCTGATCACACTCCGCTGGAGCCGCACCATGCGTTTCGCCGCATACGAACACCGACACCACCACCGGGTGGCGGTCGTGGAGGAGGACGGCACCCTCTTCCCGCTGCCGGGCGTCACCTCGCTCACCGCACTGATCCAGCAGACCGACGGGCTCCCCGGATTGCTTGCCGCCGGCGCCGCGACCCTGGACGTCCCCCCGGGCCCGCACGTCTCCCAGGTCCGGTTGCTCCCTCCGCTGCAGCCCACGTCCGTGCGGGACTTCGTGACCTTCGAGGAGCACGTGGAGGGGGTGCGCCGGTCCGTGGAGGGCACCGGCGGCGTGCCCGAGCAGTGGTACGCGGCCCCGACCTTCTACTTCACCAATCCGCACGCGATCTACGGCCCCGGAGACGGCGTCCCCGTCCCCCCCGGTTCGGCCGTGCTCGACTTCGAACTCGAAGTGGGCGCCGTGGTCGGCCGGGAGGGCCGCGACCTCACCGCCGAACAGGCCCGCGACCACATCGTCGGCTACACCGTCTTCAACGACTGGTCCGCGCGCGACCTCCAGGGCGCGGAGATGAAGGTGGGTCTCGGCCCGTGCAAGGGCAAGGACACCGCCACCGCCCTCGGCCCGTACCTGGTCACCGCGGACGAGCTGGAGCCGTACCGGGACGCCGAAGGCTTCCTGCGCCTGGCCATGACCGCCGAGGTCAACGGCGAGAAGGTCGGCGAGGACCTGCTGTCCAACATGAGCTGGACCTTCGAGGAGATGACCGCCTACGCCTCCCGCGGCAGCCGCGTCGTGCCCGGCGACGTCCTCGGCTCCGGCACCTGCGGCAACGGCGGCTGCCTCGCCGAACTGTGGGGCCGGCGCGGCGAGCAGACCCCGCCGCCGCTGAAGCCCGGCGACACCGTCGCCCTCACCGTCGAGGGCCTCGGCACCCTCACCAACACCGTCGTCCCCGGCGTCGATCCCGTCCCCCTCCCCACAGGTCGGCGCCGCTCCCGGGAACGGCCGTGAGCGACCTGCACCCCAAGAGGCTGCTCGGCAAGGTCGTCGTCGTCACCGGGGCCGCCCGCGGGCAGGGCGCAGCCGAGGCCGAGCTGCTCACCCGAGAGGGCGCCCGCGTCATCGCCACCGACGCGACCGAGGCGCCCGGCTGCCGTCGCCTCGACGTCACCGACGAGAAGGGCTGGGCCGCACTCGCCGCCGAAGTGCGGGAGGCGTACGGGCAGGTGCACGGCCTGGTCAACAACGCCGGCATCACCTGGCGGGCCCGCCTCGGCGACGTACGCCCCGAGGACATGGCCCGCGTCCACGCGGTCAACGTCGTCGGTCCGCTGCTCGGCATCCAGCACCTTGCCCCGCTCATGCCGCCGGGCGCCTCGGTCGTCAACGTCGGTTCCTCGGCGGCCCTCACCGCGCACTACCCGGTCGCCTACACGACCAGCAAGTGGGCGCTGCGCGGCCTGTCGAGGACCGCCGCCCTGGAGCTGGGCCCGCGTGGCATCCGCGTCAACACGATCCACCCCGGCTACATCGAGACGGAGATGACTGCCTCCGCCGCGCCCGCCTTCCGCGAGGCCAACATCAAGGAGACGCCGCTCGGCCGCACCGGCACCGTCGGCGAGGTGGCGCCCCTGGTCGTGTTCCTGCTGTCCGACGACGCGTCGTTCATCAGCGGTGCGGAGATCCCGGTGGACGGCGGCATGACCGCGCACGGCGGCGTCAAGTCCGTCTCCGACGCCCTGCGGGAGGGGACGCCGTGAAGCGGCTGGACGGCAAGGTGGCGCTGATCTCCGGGACCGCGCGCGGCCAGGGCCGGGCCGCCGCGCTGCGATTCGCCGCCGAGGGGGCGCTCGTGGTCGGCGGTGACCTGCTGCACGAGGAGGCCGTGGAGACCCAGCGGCTCATCGCCCGTGAAGGCGGCACCGCCCTCACGGGCGGCCCGCTCGACGTCACCGACGAGGCGGGCGTCCGTGCCTGGGTGGAAGAGACGGTGGACGCGTTCGGCGGCATCGACATCGTGTATGCCAACGCAGGCGCCGTGCGGTTCGGCTCGATCGACAGCCAGCCGTACGAGGACTTCGCGTTCACGATGCGGGCCGAGCTGGACTCGGTGTGGCTGACCGTGCGGGCGGCCTGGCCGCACCTGGTGCGCAGCCGCGGCTGTGTCCTGACCGTCGGCTCGACCGCGGGACTGGCCGGTTCCCTCACCAACCGGCGTGTGGCCCATTCGGCTTCGAAGGGCGCGGTCATCGCGCTCACCCGCCAACTGGCCGCCGAGGGAGCACCGCACGGCGTCCGGGTGAACTGCGTGAGCCCCGGGGTGATCGACACCGAGGGCTCGCGCGACAACCTGCTCGCCAACGACCACCCGATGAACGACATCTCCGGTCACATCCCGCTCGGGGGACTGGGCCATCCCGACGACGTCGTCAACGCGGCCGTCTTCCTGGCCTCCGACGAGGCCGCCTACATCACCGGCGCCAACCTGGTCGTGGACGGCGGCTGGTCCACCGTCCTGCCGGGCGCCCCGAACCGAAAGGCAGTCCGCACGTGAACAAGGTCCGCGCCGGCGCCGCCGAAGCGGTCGCCGACATCCCCGACGGCGCTTCGCTCGCCGTCGGCGGCTTCGGCCTCAGCGGCGTCCCCGAAGTCTTGATCCGCGCCCTGTACGAACAGGGTACGACCGGCCTGAAGGTCGTCTCCAACAACTGCGGCGTCGACGGCCGGGGACTCGGCATCCTGCTCGCCGCGGGCCGCATCGACCGCGTCACCGGCTCCTACGTCGGTGAGAACAAGGAGTTCGCACGCCAGTACCTCGGCGGAGAACTGGAAGTGGAACTGACCCCGCAGGGAACCCTCGCCGAGCGGCTGCGGGCCGGTGGCGCGGGCATCCCCGCCTTCTACACCCCGGCCGGTGTCGGCACTCAGGTCGCGAACGGCGGGCTGCCGTGGCGCTACGCTCCCGACGGCAGCGTGGCCGTCGCCTCCCCGTGCAAGGAGACTCGCGACTTCGCCGGCCGCCCGTACGTCCTGGAGCACGGCATCACCACCGACTTCGCCCTCGTACGGGCCTGGCGCGGCGACCACCACGGCAATCTCGTCTTCCGGCACGCCGCCGCCAACTTCAACCCCCTCGCCGCCATGGCCGGCCGCGTCACCGTCGCCGAGGTCGAGGAACTCGTCGAACCGGGCGCGCTCCGACCCGACGAGATCCACGTGCCCGGGATCTACGTTCAGCGGGTCGTGGCGCTCACCGCGGGCCAGGCCGCCGACAAGCCCATAGAGAAGAGGACCGTACGCCCATGAGCTGGACCCGCGAGCAGATGGCCGCCCGCGCCGCCGCCGAACTCACCGACGGCTCCTACGTCAACCTGGGCATCGGCCTGCCCACCCTGATCCCCGGACACCTCCCGCGCGGCGTCAGCGTCGTCCTGCACTCCGAGAACGGCATCCTCGGCACCGGCCCCTACCCCACCGAGCACGAAGTCGACCCCGACCTGATCAACGCCGGCAAGGAAACGGTCACCGTCCTGCCGGGCGCATCCTTCTTCGACTCCGCGCTCTCCTTCGGCATGATCCGCGGCGGCCACATCGACACCGCCGTCCTCGGCGCCATGCAGGTCTCCGCCCGCGGCGACCTCGCCAACTGGATGATCCCCGGCAAGATGGTCAAGGGCATGGGCGGCGCCATGGACCTCGTCCACGGCGCACGCCGCGTCATCGTCCTCATGGAACACACCGCCAAGGACGGCACCCCCAAGATCGTCGACGCGTGCTCCCTCCCCCTCACCGGCGAGCAGTGCGTGAACCGGATCATCACCGACCTCGGCGTTCTCGACGTCACCCCCCAGGGCCTCGCCCTGGTCGAAACCGCACCCGGCGTCACCGTCGAGGACATCACCGCCCGCACCGGCACCGCCCTGGAGGTGGACAGCATCTCCGCCGCGTGCTGAGCGGCGGCCGAGAGAGTTTCTCCACGAACCATTGACACGGGGGAAACACCCTCGGAATATGGTCCGTACACCAATGATTGGTGTACGGACCATCGGAGGCCGGGTCTGACCGCCTCCGCTCCCGATGTCCTCCCGAGCCGACTTTTGGAGGCCAGATGCCCGTCCTCACCTCTCCTCTCCACATCGCCGTAGTCGGAGGCGGTATCGGCGGACTGGCCGCCGCGCTCGCGACCGCCCACGCCGGCCATCGCGTGACGCTCGTGGAGCGGGCCGCCCGCTTCGGCGAGATCGGGGCCGGCCTTCAGCTCGCCCCGAACGCCTCCCTCGCCCTCGACGAACTCGGCGTACTGCCGGCCGTCCGGGCATCCGCGGTAGCCCCGCCCCGGCTGGTCATGATGGACGCCCTGACCGGTGACGAGGTCACCTCCCTCGACCTGCGCAGCTCGGCCTACACCGACCGCTTCGCGCACCCGTACCTGGTCACCCACCGCACCGACCTGCACGCCGCTCTGCTGACCGCCTGTCAGGAGCGCCCCACCGTCACGCTGCGCACGGGACACACCGTCGCCGAGGCGGACCAGGACGGATCCGGGGTACACCTGCGCTTCGCGGAGGGCCACCCGAGACTGACCGCCGACGCGGTCGTCGCCGCGGACGGACTGCACTCCCGGCTGCGCCAGGCACTGGTCGGTGACGGGGAACCGGTCTGCTCGCGCTACGTGGCCTTCCGCGGCGCTCTGCCCACCGGGAAGATGACCGGCCGGATGTCCCAGCACGCCGCCTCGGAAGCGGTCATGGTGTGGGCCGGGCCGCGCATGCACCTGGTGCAGTACCCCGTACGCCGCGGCGAGCTGTACAACCAGGTCGCCGTGTTCGAGAGCGACCACTACACGCCGGATTCCGACGACTGGGGCACCGAGGCCGAGCTGGAGGAGCGCTTCGCCGGCGCCTGCGAGGCCGTGCGCGACGCGCTGCCGCTCGTCTCTCGCGACCGTCGCTGGCCGCTGTACGACCGCGCCCCGATCAGCACCTGGGTGCACGGGCGGATCGCCCTCCTCGGAGACGCCGCCCACCCCATGCTCCAGTACCTCGCGCAGGGCGCCTGCCAGGCGCTGGAGGACGCCGTGGCGCTGGGCCAGGCCCTCGGCCGGAGCGCGGACCCCGCCGAAGCCTTCGCCGCATACGCGGACCGGCGTCGGGAACGGGCGACCCTCATCCAGACCAACGCCCGCCGCTTCGGCGAGATCTGCCACCTCGAAGGCATGGGAGCCACCCTGCGCAACATGCTCCTCTCGTCGCGCGACCCCGAGGCGTTCGACGACATCTCCTGGGTGTGGACCCCCACCCCCGCACCTGCACCCGCCCTGTGATCCGGCTCGCGTAGGAGGACACCATGACGACCGACGAACTCGCCTACAAGGCCCTGGAAGGTCTGGGAGCCGCCCCGCTGTGGCGCTTCTACGGCAACCTGTTCCCCGCCCAGCCCAAGAGCCGCGCCGTCCCTTACCGCTGGGACTGGCGCGAACTCCGCCCGCATCTCCTGCACTTCTCCAAGACGCTCTCCCTGGAGGAGGCCGAACGACGGGTCCTCATGCTCGTCAACCCCGGCCTCACCGACCCCCCGGCCACGGTCAACACCCTCTACGCCGGCCTCCAGATCATCCTGCCCGGCGAGACCGCCCAGGCACACCGGCACACATCCAACGCCTTCCGCTTCATCCTCGAGGGCGACGGCGCCTGGACCACCGTCAACGGCGAGCGGGTCTTCATGTCCCCCGGCGACCTCCTCCTCACTCCCGGCTGGCACTGGCACGACCACACCCACGAGGGCGACGCGCCGATGATCTGGCTGGACGCACTCGACTACCCCCTGGTCAACGCCCTGGAAGCCGGCTTCTACGAGCAGTACCCGCAGCGCCTGCAGCCCGTGACCAAGCCCGACGACGCCGGCAGCCGCCAGTTTCTGCACGGCCGACTCACCCCCGCCTGGCTCACAAAAGACGGCCCCAACTCCCCCGTCACCCGGTACACCTGGCAGGAGACGCAGCGCGCCCTGGACGCCATCGCCTACACCGCCGACGGCAGCGACGTCGACGGCGTCGTCCTGGAGTACACCAACCCCTGGACCGGCGGCCCGGTCATGCCCACCATCGGCTGCCGCGTCCAGCGGCTGCGCCCCGGCTTCCAGGGAGCCGGCCGCCGCCATACGGCCTCGACCATCTTCAACGTCGTCCGCGGCGAAGGCGCCACGATCGTCGACGGCGAACGGCTGGAGTGGTCCGAGCACGACACCTTCGCCGTCCCCGGCTGGGCCTCCTACCGCCACGTCAACACCTCCGCCTCCGCGGACGCCGTCCTGTTCTCCTACAACGACGAGCCCGTCATGCGCTCCCTCGGCCTCTACCGCACCGAAGACGCCGACCCCGGCGCCTGACCCTCCCACCCGACACCCACAAGGAGGCCAGCATGCGTCTGGCACTGTTCAACAAGGGACGCCTCGGACTCGTCGTCGGTGACGAGCTCGTCGACGTGACCGACCAGGTCGCCGGAGCCGACACCGCCGGCCCCGTCGGCGCGCTCCAGCGGTACGTCGAGGCAGCCGCCGACGGGGAGACGGCCCGTCTCGAAACAGCCGGCCGACCTCGCATCCCCCTGTCCGAAGCGGTCCTGGAGGCCCCGCTCCCCCGCCCCGGGAAGATCATCGGCGCGCCGGTCAACTACCTCGACCACAAGGCCGAGATGGAGTACACCACCTCGGTCGCCGACCTCGGCGTCTTCCTCAAGGCGAACTCCTCCGTCATCGGCCCGGGCCAGGACATCCTCCTCCCCTACTCCGACAAGCGCACCGACCAGGAAGGCGAACTGGGAGTCGTCATCGGCCGCACCGCCTCGCACGTGAGCACGGACGAAGCCCTGGACCACGTCTTCGGCTACACCTGCGTCCTGGACATCACCGTCCGCTCCGGCGAGGACCGCTCCACCCGCAAGTCCTTCGACACCTTCACCCCCATCGGCCCCTGGATCGTGACCGCCGACGAGATCCCGGACCCGGACACCCTCGACCTGCGCTGCGACGTCGGCGGCACCACCCGGCAGCGCACCAACACCGCCGACCTCATCTTCGGCGTCCGCGAACTGATCGCCTACACCTCCTCCGTCATGACCCTGCACCCGGGCGACGTGATCGCCACCGGCACCCCGGCCGGAGTGGGACCGCTCAGCCACGGCGACCGCGTGGTCCTGGACATCGAGAAGGTCGGTCGCCTGGAGGTCGGTGTCGACGGCTCCCGTGCCGTTCCCTACGACCAGCGCCCCGGCCGCCGCAGCCGCTGACCGCTCGGTCGCCGCCGGGGTGGTGCAGGCACTCGTAGACTCCCCACACCGGCCGTCCCCGGCCGGCACCACCCGGCGACCGACGGACGGAAGACTGTGGCGCACGCACTGGAACTGCACAACTACGTCGGACACCTGATCCGGCGCGCGGAACAGGTGCACACCGCCCTGTGGTACCGGCACGTGTCCAGGGAGATCACCTCCCAGCAGTTCGCCGTCCTCAACGCCCTCAGCCGTGACCCCGGCATCGACCAGCGCACCTTGGCGCGCTTCACCTCACTGGACCGTTCGACGGTCAACCACATCGTCCGCCGGCTGACCGAGCAGCACTACGTCAGTCAGGTACGCGACGAGGAGGACCGCCGGCGGACCCGGCTGAGCCTCACCGATCAGGGAACCGAACTGCTCGACTCTCTGATCGGTCCGGCCGAGGCCGTCAACGAGCAACTGCTCGACGCGCTTCCCGGTGACGAACGCAAGCTGGCCGTAGACGTCCTTCGCAAGATCGCATCGCTGGACGCCGAGGCACTCAGCGACGACCCGTGAGCTCGGTGAAGCGCGGGACGTCCAGGTAGCGAGGAAGGACTCACGCCTTGACCCGTCACGCCCTACGCAGCGCGCCTCCCTCCGCTCCCCCGCAGGAAGCCGGATCCTCGCCAGCCACCGCAACAGGACCCGTCATCGGCCGGGCCCTGCGCATCCTCGGTGCCTTCAGCGCACAGCGTCCTCACCTGTCCCTGAGCGAGCTGGCCCGGCGATCAGGTCTGCCCGTGTCCACCGCACACCGCATGCTGGGCGACCTGCTCGTGTGGGGCGCTCTGGAACGCGACGCGCAAGGCCGCTACCGGATCGGGCTGCGACTGTGGGAGGTCGCGTCCTTGGCTCCGCGCAGTCAAGGACTGCGCGAGCGCGCACTGCCCTACCTGGAAGACCTCTCCACCCTCGTCCGTGAGAACGTCCAGCTCGCCGTCCGTGACACGAGCGAGGTGGTCTTCATCGAACGCATCGCGCCGAGCTGTGCCGTGCCCACGCTGACACGAGTCGGAGGACGGCTGGGCATCACCACGACAGCAGCGGGACTGGTGCTGCTCGCCCACGCACCGGCAGCCGTTCAGGAGGAGGCTCTCACGCGGACGCTACCCCGGCACACCCCATTCACGCTCACCGACCGCGGCCGGATCAGGTCGGCCCTCGCCCAGGCACGCACGTGCGGCTACGCGGTCAGCGACCGGCAACTGTCCACCGACACCCTCTCCGTCGCCGCGCCCGTCACCACCGACGCCGGCGAGGTGTCCGCAGCCGTCTCCGTGGTGGTCCGGCACGGGTCCACATCCGTCGGAGCGCTCGCCGATCTGGTCCGCTCATGCGGCCGCTCCATTTCGCGAGCTTTTGACACGCCCGACCCCTGAAGGACATCGGCCCGCCACACTTGTTTCCCGGCATCCGGGAAACCACCTGGCCGCGCGAGACCGCCGCTCGCACCATGACTGCTCCCACTACCGAACCCGAGGCTGCCGCCCACGGCGCGCCGACGAGCCGGTTCGGCCATCCCGCAGTCGACAACGGAGTGCTGCCATGGAGAAGTGCCCTCACCGCCCCACCGCACCGCAGGCCGTCCGGTGACCGCCCGCCTCACGCAGGCCCTGGACGACGGGCCCATGAGCCGCTTCCAGTGGGGTGCGATCGCCATCTGCGTGCTGCTCAACACCCTTGACGGCTTCGACGTGCTGGTCATGTCCTTCACCGGGAAGACGATCTCCGGCGAGTGGCACCTCGACTCCGGTACTCTCGGGCTGCTGCTGAGCAGCGGGCTGGCGGGCATGGCGTTGGGCGCCCTGCTCATCGCTCCCCAGGCCGACCGGATCGGCCGGCGGCCGGTCATCCTGGCCGGCCTGGCCCTCGCTGCCGCGGGCATGCTGCTGTCCTCGGTCAGTCAAAACTGGCAGCAGTTGGGGGCGCTGCGCCTGCTCACCGGTGTCGGCATCGGCGCCGTTCTCGCCTGCAGCAACGTCATCGCCGGTGAGTTCGCGTCCCGCCGCTGGCGCGGTCTGGCCGTCAGCCTCAACTCCACTGGATACGCCGTGGGAGCGACGATCGGCGGCGTCTCTTCGGTCGCCCTCATCGATCGCTACGGGTGGCGCTCGGTGTTCGTGGCCGGCGGACTCGCCACCCTGGCCGTCATTCCCCTTGCCTTCCGTCTTCTGCCGGAATCGCTCGACTTCCTCCTCAGCAGGAGACCCGCCAATGCCCTGAGCCGTGTCAACGAGCTGGCCCGCCGCATGGGGCAGCCAGACCTGTCCACGCTCCCGGACAAGGAGCCGACGACGCTCACCTCCGCAGCCGGGTTCCGCCGCCTCCTGGCGCCAGATCTCCGCCGCCCCACCCTGGTGTTGTGGGGTGCCTTCTTCCTCGTCATGGCGGCCTTCTACTTCGTCACGAGCTGGACGCCGACTCTCCTCGTGGAGGCCGGGATGTCCGCGACACAGAGCCTGACCGGCGGAACGCTGCTCAACCTGGGCGGCGTCTTCGGCACCGCACTCCTGGGCGCGCTGGCCGCGCGGTACGCGCTCGGCAGCGTCCTGCGTACCTACCTCTTCGTGTCGGCAGCACTCGTCGTAGCCTTCGCGTCGTCTACGGACACGCTCGTCCTGGCCTTCTGCATCGGCGCCGCCATCGGAGTCGCGGTCAACGGCTGCATCGCCGGCCTCTACGCCCTGACGCCGAGCGTCTACCCGGCACCGCTGCGGGCGACAGGTGTGGGAGCGGCGATCAGTGTCGGCCGCGTGGGTGCCATCATCGCACCCACCACGGCTGGCTGGCTGCTGGACGCGGGCTGGACGCCACTGGCCTTGTACGTCACGACGGGTGCGGTGTTCTGCGCGGCCGGCTTGCTCCTTCTGGCCATGCGAAGGCAACAGCCGACAGTGAAGGCGGCGCGGGACGCCGAGCCAACACCGTCGTCTGCTTAAGCTCCTTAACCGCCCACCTCGCAACAAGACAGACCAGAGAGCCGTTGCCGCAGGTGACGGTAGCCGGATCGAAGGAACGCCCCTCACGAGCGGAATCAGGGCCTGGCTGTCGTGGACGTTGGCCCCCGAGGTACCGACGGAGATGGGCAAACGAGTCCGCTCGGTGATCAAATGGATCTTCGAACCGTACTTGCCCCGGTCGACAAAATTCGGACCTGTCAGGTCCCCCATTTCACGGCCCGCATGTTGACCGAGTCGATCGCGCATCGCGACCAGTCCAGGGTAACCGCGGGAGCCAAGCTCATCGAGGACCAGGCGGTGGAGCTTGACCCACACCCGGGCCCTGGTCCATTCGGTGAACCGGCGGTGAGCCGTCGCGCCGGATGGATCGAAAGAGGCCGTCGGCAGCTACTGGCACGTGCAGCCCGAGGTCGCAACGAACACGATCGCGGCAAGGTGCCGTCCACGATAAGCACGGTGCCCTTGCGGAACCGAAGGCGCGGCCGCAGCGCGAGCAGCGGTGCGAGGCGGTCGATGATCCGGTCGGCCGCAGACTTCGAGATTCCGAACAGCGGCGCGAGCTGGCGCAGTGTCAAGTTCGTGCGCCAGTAGGCCGCGACGAGGAGGGCTCGGTCCTCCAGGGGAGGGCTCCACGGCCGGCCTCGGCCGACCGCGTCCGCCCCCTCACGGCGCAAGGCGTTCACCAGCTTGCCGAAGCAGCGCCGGCTCAGCCCTGTGAACGGGCCTATCCAGGACGGCTGTGACGCCGTGATTACTGCTGACACGTCAAGATCGTCCCACTACCCGGAGCCAGAGTTGCGGACCAGCACCGGCCAGAATTCTGTTGGGCGGTCTCTTCACCGGCCGGTACGGTGCGACGCAGGAGTAGGGGGGATGAGCTGGTGCGCCCAGTGCTGTTGGTGGATGTGGACGGACCGCTGAACCCGTATGCAGCGAAGCCGCACCATCGGCCCGAGGGCTATCAGACCCACCGCTTGCTGACGCCTCGGTGGGGGGCCGCCGAGCGGCGCAGGCTGACTGAGTGAGGGCTGCCTAACAAGCCGGTGAAGCCGCTGCGGGTGTGGCTCAACCCGGATCACGGCCCCGCGCTGGAGGCACTTCCCTTCGACCTGGTGTGGGCGACTACGTGGGAGGAAGAAGCCAACGCCTTCGTCGCGCCAGTCCTGGGATTGCCCGAACTGCCCTTCATCCCTTGGCCCTCGCAGCAGCCCGAGCCAGGGGACGGTGTGTTCTGGAAGACGCCTGAGATCGTCGCCTGGGCGACAGGCCGTGCGTTCGCCTGGGTGGACGACGAGATCACAGAGGCGGATCGTTCCTGGGTGAAGGAACACCACGATGGTCCCGCCCTACTGCACCGGATCGACCCGCGACGCGGCCTCGCCATCGACGACTTCGCCACGCTGACGGCATGGGCGACCGGCCTTGACTGACTCCGCAGCCGGCAGGGAATCGGCAGCGACGCCTCCTCCGTGATCATTGCGGGACAAGTCTTCGCCAGCCCTCAGGAAAGACATCGTCCTTTCCCTTCAGCCGCGAACCGTGCCTCTTTCCCGACCGCCACGAGCAACCGGCCTTCGGTCCGGTGAGGGCCACGTCCATCGCCTTGGTGCGCCTCGGGGAGCATCTTGACCACCACATGCCCGTCGCCGTGACTTCACCCAGGGAAAGCTTCCTACCGCACGCGGCAGCAACGAGGAAACGGCCCTGCCCGAGCGGCCACCATATGCCGGAGTTCGACGCAGCGTAGTCAGCACCAAGTCAGCACGGGACAGGTGATGAAGGGTGATGACGTGGGCTTTCAGTCAGCACCGAACCAGCACGGGAGTCAGCACGCCACCGTTAAATCATGCCAAACAACGCATCGCAGGCACCCCTCGTTCTGACCTCTCCCAAGCCGCCAAAGCGCCCCTTGATGAGGACACATGGGTACTGCGCGCATAGCTCGCCTCCGAACTATGGTGTCCCGCCACATACGCCTCTCACCTGCGGGTTCCTACGGTGTGGCGACACACAACCGTCCCCGCACATCCCCAGGAAGTGGTGCCGATGTCGTCGCCCGCAGCCGCTCCACCAGCCCCGAACAACCTCAAGCGCATCGTCGCCGCGTCCCTCATCGGCACCACCATCGAGTGGTACGACTTCTTCCTCTACGGCTCCGCCGCCGCCCTCGTCTTCAACAAGCTGTTCTTCCCGGACTCCGACCCGCTGGTCGGCACACTGCTTTCGTTCCTGACGTATGCCGTCGGCTTCGCCGCGCGGCCGCTGGGTGCCCTGGTCTTCGGTCACTACGGTGACCGGCTCGGGCGCAAGAAGCTGCTGGTCCTGAGCCTGTTGATGATGGGCGGCGCGACCTTCGCGATCGGGCTGCTCCCCACCCACGCGACGATCGGCACGGCCGCCCCCGTGCTGCTGACCGTGTTGCGGCTCGTCCAGGGGTTCGCGCTCGGTGGTGAATGGGGCGGCGCCGTGCTGCTGGTGTCCGAGCACGGGGACGCGCGACGGCGTGGATTCTGGGCGTCCTGGCCGCAGACCGGGGCGCCGGCGGGGCAGCTGCTGGCCACGGGTGTGCTGTCGCTGCTGACCGCCGTGCTGTCGGACTCCGCGTTCAACAGCTGGGGCTGGCGGATCCCGTTCCTGCTCTCCGGCGTACTGGTCATGGTCGGTCTGTGGATCCGGCTGTCCGTCGACGAATCGCCGGTCTTCAAGCAGGCGTTGGCGCAGGCCGAGTCGCGCAGGGCGAAGGCCGAGCCGATGCCGATCGTCGCCGTGCTGCGGCACCACTGGCGCGACGTGCTGATCGCGATGGGCGCGCGCATGGCGGAGAACATCAGCTACTACGTCATCACCGCCTTCATCCTCGTCTACGCCACCACCGCGGCCGACCTCTCCAAGCAGACCGCGCTCAACGCGGTCCTGATCGCCTCAGCGGTGCACTTCGCGGTCATCCCGGCCTGGGGCGCGCTGTCGGACCGCATCGGCCGACGGCCCGTGTATCTGCTGGGCGCGGCGGGCGTGGGGTTGTGGATGTTCCCGTTCTTCATGCTGATCGACCACGGCGACTTCAGCAGTCTGCTGCTCGCGGTGACCGTGGGGCTGGTGCTGCACGGCGCCATGTACGCGCCCCAGGCCGCCTTCTTCTCCGAGATGTTCGCGACCCGGATGCGGTACTCCGGGGCGTCGATCGGCGCCCAGTTCGCCTCCGTCGCGGCTGGGGCTCCGGCGCCGCTGATCGCCACCGCGCTGCTCTCCGAGTACGACAGCTCCACCCCGATCTCCCTCTACGTGATCGCCTCCGTCCTGCTGACCCTGGTCGCGGTGGGCGTGGCCAAGGAGACACGCCACCGGGACCTCGCGGAGCCCCTGTCGTCCTCCGAGGACGAGGACGAGGACGGGGCGGTCAAGGCCTCCCGTGCGCAGGGGGCGCGCTCGGTCTGAGCCCGCCCCGCCGTCCGATGCCGACCCCGTACGCCCGTGCGCGTGCGGGGTCAGTGCTGTGCCGGGAGCGACAGCCGGTGGAGTCTGAGGGCCAGTTGTATCTCCAGGGCGCGGTCGGGGCTCTGCCAGTCGTCGCCGAGGAGGCGGCCCACGCGCTCCAGGCGCTGGGCGACCGTGTTCACGTGGACGTGGAGTTCGTCCTTGGTGCGGGCCGGGCTCATGCCGCAGGCGAAGTAGGCGTCGAGGGTGTGCAGCAGCTCGGTGCCGCGCCGCTCGTCGTAGGCGACGACCTGGCCGATGGTGCGCTGGACGAAACCCGGAACGTTCTGCTCGCCGGCCAGCAGCAGGCCCAGGAAGCCGAAGTCCTCGGCGGCGGCGCCGTCCCCGGAGCGGCCCAGCAGGCCCAGGGCGTCGAGGCAGCGCCGGGCCTCGGTGTAGGCGGCGGCGACGGCGGCGGGGCGGGCGGCGAGGTCCTCCACGGGTGCGGAGGCGCCGACGGTGACGCTCTCGTGGACGGCCCGGCCGAGGTGACGGGCGGTGCGGCGGGCCAGGTCCGTGGCCCCGTCACCGGCGTCGAGCGGCAGCAGGAGCACCGTGCCGCCGTCCCGGGCGGCGGCCAGGCCGTGCCGGGTCGCGGCGAGGTGGGAGGCGGCGGCCCACAGGCGCCTGCGCGCGTCCGCCTCCTGATCGGCGTCGGGCGCCGCGGTGTCGAGCCGGGCGGCGAGCACGACGTGCGTGGCGGCCAGGTCGGCACGGAGCCGCCGGGCGCGGTCGCCCAGCAGGCGCGGGTCGCGGTCGCGGGCGTCGAGCAGGTCGTCGAGCAGCTCGCCCCGGACACGCTGCTCGGCCTCGGCGGCGGAGCGGCGGGCGAGCAACAGCAGGGAGGTGACCGTCGCGGCCCGCTCCAGGGTGAGTTGGTCGACGGGGTCGAGCCCCGGGTGACCGCGCAGGACCAGGGCGCCCAGCAGTTCGTCGCCCGCGGCGACCGCCGCGATCCAGTCGTCCTCGTGCCGCACGGCGTGTCCCTCGGCGCGGGACACCTCCAGGGGGCCCGCCGGTGCCGAGACGGCCTCGGTGAACTCGACGGTGCCGTCCAGGACCTGGGAGACGGCGGCCGCCACGTCGTGCACCCCACCGCCGCGCAGGACCAGCTCGGTGAGCCGGTCGTGGACGTCGGAGGCGCGCTCGATGACGGCGCTGCGGTCCCCGATGATCTCGTTGGCCCGCTCCAGGCCGGCCAGGGCCGAGCGGGTCTCTGCGAGCAGGTTGGCGGTGTCGATCGCGGCTGCCGCGAGGGCGGCGAAGGAACCGAGCAGGGCGATCTGCTCGCGCTCGAAGACCCTGGCCCGCCGGTCCGCGGCGAAGAGCACGCCGATGACGTGGTGGCCGAGCATGAGGGGGACGCCCAGGATGGCGACCAGGCCCTCGTCGGCTACGCCCGCGTCGATGGTGCGGGTGTGCTGGAAGCGGGCGTCCTTGAAGTAGTCGTCGGTGACGTAGGGCCGGGCGGTCTGGGCGACGAGGCCTCCGAGCCCTTCCCCCATGCCGAGCCGCAGCTGCTGGAAGCGGGCGGCGACCGAGCCCTCGGTGACCCGCATGTAGGTGTCGCCGCGGGCCGCGTCGTGGAGGCTGAGGTAGGTCACGTCGGTGCCGAGCAGGGAACGGGCCCGCTGCACGATCGCCCGCAGCACGGCGTCCAGGTCGCGCAGCCCGGCGAGGTCGTGGGCCGTCTCGAACAGCGCGGACAGCTCCGCCTCCCGCCTGCGCCGGCCCTCCAGCTCTGAGCGCACGCGCAGCGCGAGGTGCTTGGCCCGGTCGAGCGCGTCGATCCGGTCGGCCGGCCCTCCCTCGGCGCGGGCGAGCAGTACCGGCTGCTCGTAGGCGTCGGCGGACGCCCCCCGGGCCAGCAGCTCCAGGAACGGCGTCTCGACGGCGGCGGACGCCGGGACGGCGGCGGCGCCGGCCGGCGCTCCGGCGGCGTCGGCCGGGCGCTCGGTGGACTGCAGGTGATCGCGGGACATGCTCACAGGATTCCCCATCGCCCGGTCGTCCCGGCAGCCCTGTGGACAACCCCGTCCGCAGGGGCCGCCGCCGGGCCGGCCGGTGCGCGGGCCGGGACCGGGCTCAGTGCGCCGTCCAGCCGCCGTCCAGCACGAGTGAGGTGCCGGTGACGAAGGACGCCTGTGGCCCGCAGAGGTACGCGACCGCCTCGGCGACCTCGTCCGGTTCGATCAGCCGCCGCACGGCGCTGTCCTGGAGCAGCACGTCGGTGAGCACCTGCTCCTCGGGGATGCCGTGGGCCCGGGCCTGGTCGGCGATCTGCCGCTCGACGAGCGGGGTGCGCACGTAGGAGGGGTTCACGCAGTTCGAGGTGACGCCGTGGGCCGCGCCTTCGAGGGCCGCGGTCTTGGACAGGCCCTCCAGGCCGTGCTTGGCGGCGACGTAGGCCGACTTGTAGGCGGAGGCGCGCAGGCCGTGCACGGAGGAGATGTTGACGATGCGGCCCCAGCCCTGCCCGTACATGTGGGGCAGGGCGCCGCGGATCAGGCGGAAGGGCGCCTCCAGCATCACGGTGAGCACCGTGTGGAAGACGTCCGGGGGAAACTCCTCGATGGGCCGCACCAGCTGGATCCCGGCATTGTTGACGAGGACGTCGGTGCCGGCGGCGGCGCGTTCGGCGGCGTCCAGGTCGGTCAGGTCCAGGACCTGGGGCAGGACGCTGCCCGCGAGGTCGGTGCTGCTCTCGGCGAGCGCGTCCAGTCCTGCCGCGTCCCGGTCGACCGCTCTGACCCGGGCTCCGGCGGCGGCCAGGCGCAGGGCGCAGGCACGGCCGATACCCCCGGCGGCGCCGGTGACGAGGGCGGTGCGGCCGTCGAGGTCGAGCGTGGAGGCGTGGGGGGCCGGGAGGACGCTGGGCGAGGTCATGTCCCCGACCCTAGGCAGCGCCCGCCCGGCTCCCCATGTGGGCACGCCCCATACTTCAGTAGGGGTCAGTGGGGTCGAACCATGTGGGTGCGTCGGCCAGCGCCTGCTTGATCCTGACCTGCCCGAACTCCCCCAGCTCCGGCAGCGCGTCCACGGCGAACCAGCCCACCTCCAGCGACTCGTCGTCGTTGACCCGGGCCTCACCGCCCACGGCCCGGCAGCGGAAGGTGACGTCCATGAACTGGCAGACGTCCCCGTTGTCGTACGTCACCGGGTTCAGCGCCTGCACGAGGACCAGCCGCTCGACGACGCACCGTACGGCCGTCTCCTCCTCCACCTCGCGCATCGCGCAGGCGGCGGGCTGCTCGCCGGGCTCGGGGATGCCTCCGATCAGTGACCATCGCCCGTTGTCGGACCGCCGGCCCAGGAGCACTCTGCCCTGGTCGTCGAAGACGACGGCGGTGACTCCGGGGAGCCAGAGCAGTTGCTGTCCGGCGGTGGCGCGCAGGTCGCGGATGAAGTCGGGAGTAGCCATGCGGACGACCCTAACGGGCCGGGCCGGCCACTCCCGGCGGTGTCACGGGGCGTGCGACGGGCGTACGGCTACACGTCACGGGCGCGTCGCCCGCGCACACCGGAGCCGACGGCCCAGCCCAGCGCGCCGGCCGCGACCAGCACGAGAGCGATCTCGGGCAGTACGCCCAGCCGGGTGGCCGGGGTCTCGGAGGAGCGCAGGGGCACCTCCTGGACCAGGGAGTCCGCGACGAACATGCCGGTCTTCTGGGTGATCCGGCCGTCCGGCATGATGATCGCGCTGACGCCGCTGGTCACCGGGACCGTGACGGTCCGGCTGTGCTCGACCGCGCGGACGCGGGACATGGCGAGCTGCTGGTAGGTCATCTCGCTGCGGTCGAAGGTCGCGTTGTTGCTGGGTACGGAGATCATCTGGGCGCCGTCGGTGACCTCGGAGCGCACGGCCCAGTCGAAGGCGGCTTCGTAGCAGGTGACCAGGCCGACCTCGGTGCCCGCCATGGAGAAGACGCCGGGCTCGGTGCCCCGGCTGAAGTCCCGGCTGACCATGGAGGTCCAGTCGTCGTTGATCGCCCCGATGAGCGAGCGCAGCGGGAGGTACTCGCCGAAGGGCTGGATCTGCCGCTTGTCGTAGGTGTCGACGGGGCCCTTGTCGGGGTCCCAGAGGATCTGCTCGTTGAGGAGCCTGCCGTCCCGTTCGACGACGCCGCCGACCGAGACGGGCGCGCCGATCGCCTTGGCGGCCCGGTCGATGACCATGCGCGCGTCGGTGTTGGCGAAGGGGTCGATGTCCGAGGAGTTCTCCGGCCAGAGCACGAAGTCGGGGCGGTCCACCCGGCCCGCCCTCACCTCGGCGGCGAGGCGTTCCGTTTCCCGCGCGTGATAGTCGAGTACGGCCCGCCGCTGTGAGTTGAAGTCGAGGCCCGCGCGCGGCACGTTGCCCTGGATCACCGCCACGGTCGCGGTGCCGTCCTCCGCCTCGTCGCTGACCAGCGGGCGGGCGGCGACGGCGGCCACGACCGGGACGGCCACGGCGACGAGGGCCACCGCCGCCGCGCCCCGCCGTACCTCGCCTTTCCGGCGCGCCCGGACGGCGAGACGCACCGCCTCGCAGAGGCCGAAGCCGCACAGGACGACCGCGAACCCGAGCACCGGCGTGCCGCCGAGCGCGGCGAGGGGCAGGAACACGCCGTCCGCCTGGCCGAACGCGATCTTGCCCCAGGGGAACCCCTCGAAGGGCACACGCGCGCGTGCGGCCTCCCCCGCGATCCACAGCGCCGCCGCCCACACGGGCCATCCCGGCAGCTTCGACACCGCGGCGACACCCGCGCCGACCAGCGCGACGAAGAGCGCCTCGATCGCCACCAGGGCGAGCCAGGGGCCGGGGCCGACCTCCACACCGGTCCAGACCAGCAGCGGCAGCAGGAAGCCGAGGCCGAAGAGGTAGCCGAGGCCGAGGCCCGCCTTCCAGCCGCGGCCGCGCAGCACCCCGCCGAGGACGGCGAAGGCGGGCAGGGCCAGCCACCACAGGGTGCGCGGCGGGAAGCTGACGTAGAGCAGTACTCCGGAGAGCGCGGCCGCGGCGGCCGGGAGGAGGCTCAGGAGCCGTGCGGTGAGCCGGGAGGCGGGTGGGGGCTGCGGCTGCGTCCGGTCCGGCTCGCCGACGGAGGTGGTGGCTGTCACCCCCCGGAGTGTACGGCGGGTGACCGAACCCCCGACAGCACGGTCCGCGGCGGCAGGCGGACGGCCCGCACATGGCACGGTGCGCTCAGTGCGCGGGCTGCTCGGGTGCCTTCGGGCGCAGCCGGTCCGTGATGACCTGGACGGCCGCCTCCGCGTCGTCCACGGTGACCGTGAAGGTGTGCCCGTCGCCCAGCTTGAGGATGAGGCCCTCGCCGCGCCGCACGACCACGGCGGTGCCCTTCTCGGGCCGCCAGCGGTAGCCCCAGCCGCCCCAGTGGCGCGGGGTGACGTGCGGGGCGAACTCGGCCCCGACGACGTGGGACAGGGGGATGCGCCGTCGTGGCAGGCCGATGTGGCCGCAGCGCACTTCGAGGCAGTCCTCGTCGACCCGCAGCGCGACGTGGACGAAGGCGAGCGTGCCGAAGAGCACCAGCAGTCCCGCCGCGATGCAGCCGACGACCGCCATGGTGAGCGGGACGACGCCGGACTCCCAGGCGGAGTCGACGGCCAGGGCGATGCCGAGCGCCATGCAGGCCGCGCCGATGAGCGCCAGGAACCACTGGACCCGGTTGGTGGCACGTCCGGTCCAGATGTCCGGCTGCGGGGTGGTCTCGCCGTGGCGATGCCTCATGGATATGAGGTTACTCATGTTTCGCTGCGCGGGTACCTCGTCGCGCTGGGTGACTGGGCCGTCCGGGCGGGCGGGCCGTCAGCGGGCCGGTGTGGCCGCGCGCAGCAGCCTGCCCTCGGCGTAGGCCAGCGCGGGCGCGGGCAGCGTGCCCTCGCGTCCGCTGAGCAGCACGGTGAGGGTGCCCTCGGCCGGGGCGCCCGGGTCGGGGTGGGCGCCGATCCGGCGCAGCGCCTGGGCGGCGACCGCGCCCGCCGATCCGTGCAGCACGAGCCGCGGGGCGCCGGCGCGCTGTACGGCGGCGCGGATGCGCTCGGCGACCAGTTCGTAGTGGGTGCAGCCCAGGACGACGGTCGTCACGTCGTCGGGGGTGAGGGCCGCCGCGGCGGCGACGGTCGCGGTGATGGCCGCCTCGTTCGCGTGCTCGACGGCTTCGGCGAGCCCCGGGCACGGCACCTCGGTGACGGTCGCGTCGCCGCCGAAGTCCGCGATGAGGCCGCGCTGGTAGGGGCTGCCGGTGGTGGCGGGGGTCGCCCAGATCGCCACGGGGCCGCCACCGGCCGCGGCGGGCTTGATCGCCGGTACGGTGCCGACGACGGGCAGCGCGGGCTCCAGCTTGGCGCGCAGTGTGGGCAGCGCGTGCACGGTGGCGGTGTTGCAGCCGACGATCAGCGCGTCGGGTCGGTGCGCGGCGGCGGCCTCGGCCACCGCGAGGGCCCGCCCGGTCAGGTCCTCGGGGGTGCGGGGGCCCCAGGGCATGCCGTCGGGGTCGAGGGAGAGGATGAGATCGGCGTCCGGTCGCAGGCGCCGTACCGCGGCGGTTGCCGCCAGCAGACCGATTCCGGAGTCCATGAGCGCGATCTTCACCCGGCCACCATAGACGATGCGCGGTCGAGGGCCGGGGGCGTGGGGCAGACTGCGCACGTGAGCGCCGACGCGTGGATGACCCCGGTGACCGTCGTATCCGCACTGTCCCTGGCGGCCTGGCTGTGGCTGCTGTTCGCCCGGGGCTTCTTCTGGCGCACGGACGTCGGACTGCCGGCCCGGCAGGAACCCGGTGTCTGGCCCTCGGTGTGCGTCGTCGTCCCGGCGCGCGACGAGGCGGCGGTGCTGCCCGCGAGCCTGCCCTCGCTGCTCGCCCAGGACTACCCGGGGCGGGCGGAGGTCTTCCTGATCGACGACGGGAGCACCGACGGCACGGGTGAGCTGGCGTGCGAGCTGGCCCGGCGGCACGAGGGGCTGCCGCTGACCGTGGCCTCGCCCGGGGAGCCGCCCGCCGGCTGGACGGGCAAGCTGTGGGCGGTGCGGCACGGCATCGCCCTGGCGCGCGGGCGTGAGCCCGAGTACCTGCTGCTGACCGATGCCGACATCGCGCACGCCCCGGACAGTCTGCGCGCGCTGGTGGCGGCGGCCGGCACCGGCGGTTTCGACGTCGTCTCCCAGATGGCGCGGCTGCGGGTGGCGAGCGGGTGGGAGCGGCTCGTGGTGCCCGCCTTCGTCTACTTCTTCGCGCAGCTCTATCCCTTCCGGTGGATCGGGCGCGAGGGGAGGACCGCGGCGGCGGCCGGCGGCTGTGTGCTGCTGCGGACCGGGGCGGCCGAACGGGCGCGGATCCCGGACGCCATCCGGCACGCCGTCATCGACGACGTGGCCCTCGCCCGCGCGGTCAAGGGCTCCGGCGGGCGCGTCTGGCTGGGCCTGGCGGAGCGAGTGGACAGCGTGCGCCCCTATCCGCAGCTGCGCGACCTGTGGCGCATGGTCTCGCGCAGCGCGTACGCGCAGCTGCGGCACAACCCGCTGGTGCTCGCCAGCACGGTGGCCGGGCTGGCCCTCGTGTACCTGGTGCCGCCGCTCGCGGTGGTCGTCGGCGCGGCGGGGGGCGGGACGGCGGCGGCTCTCCTGGGGGGCGCCGCGTGGCTGGTGATGGCGGGGACGTACGCGCCGATGGTGCGCCACTACCGGCAGCCGCTGTGGCTCGCTCCCCTGCTGCCGTTCACCGCCTTCCTCTATCTCCTGATGACGGTCGACTCGGCGGTGCAGCACTACCGGGGGCGGGGTGCGGCGTGGAAGGGCCGCACCTACGCCCGTCCGGACGTCGTGCCCGACGAGGGCTGACGGGCCGGACGGGGTCCGGTCACTTGCGGCCGGGGGTCCAGTTCATGCCCCATCCGTAGGCGTGGTCGACGGTGCGCTGCGGGCTCACGCCGCGTTCCGGCACCAGGTAACGGGCCTCGCGCTGTACGACGAGGTCGCCGCCGGTGTTGGTGATCAGCGCGAGGGCGCACACCGTGGAGGGCACGGTGCACTCGTCGAGCGAGAAGTCGACCGGGGCGCCGTACTGCGGCTGGAGGGTGACCGTGGCGTGCAGGTCGGCGAAGGAGCGGGCCCCCTGGTAGATGGTCACGAAGACGAGGATGCGCCGGAAGTACTGCTTGTGGTCGAGGCTGACCGTGAGGTTCTCGCCGGTGGAGACGGCGCCGGTGCGGTCGTCGCCGTCGAGGTGGACGAACGGCGGCCGGTCGAGGGCTCCGAAGGCGTTGCCGAGTGCCTGGACCACACCCTTGCTGCCGTCGTTGAGTTCGTACAGGGCGCACAGGTCGAGGTCGAGGTCGTCGTGCATGGCGACCGGGCGGCCCAGTTTGCGGGCCCAGCCGGAGAACTGCTTGCGCACCTGCCAGTTGAGGTTGACGCGCAGCGCACCCGAGGTGCCGCCCTGCTTGGTCAGCGAGACCGAGGGCGCCGCCTTGGTGAGCGTGACCTTGGTCAGCCGGACCGGCGCGGCCGACGGCGGCGCGGCCGGGGGCGGGGTGGTGACGGCGGGAGGGGTGACCGGAGGAGCGGGAGGGGCCGCGGGCGGTGGGGGCGGCGTGACCGCGGGAGCCGGTGGAGTGGGCGCGGGTGCCTGCTGGGGTTCGTCCACCGAGATGCCGTAGTCCGTGGCCAGACCTTCGAGCCCGCTGTCGTAACCCTGGCCGACGGCGCGGAACTTCCAGGCGCCCTGGCGGCGGTAGAACTCGCCGAGCACGAAGGCCGTCTCCACGGTCGCGCCCGGGTTGTCGAAGCGGGCCACCACGGTGTTCCGCGCCGCGTCGCGCACCTCGACGTAGAGGTCCGGGACCCGTCCGAACGAGCCGCCGTCGGAGGATGCGGCGAGGATGACGGTCTCGATCGCGGGCTCCACGCGCGAGAGGTCGACGTGGAGGCTGTCGGTCACCCGCCCGCCGGCGTCCCGCTTGCCCTCGTGCCGGACCGCGCCGGAGGAGTGCGCGGGCTGGTTGTAGAAGACGAAGTCCGCGTCGGAACGCACCTTCCCGCCCACCAGGAGCAGGGCTGACGCGTCCGCGTCGGGGACTGAGGGGCCGGATCGCCAGCCCAGTTCGACCCGCAGCGCCGTCGTCGGCACCGGGGTGTTCGATCCTTTCGACATGGACATGTCCGCCCCCATCAGATGTGACCGGGCCGCGTCCCGGCGCTTCGTCGCGTTCTTGGCGCCCAACCTATTCTCCCGGCCGGCCGTCCGTCCCACGCGCGGAGTGCGACGAGAGGTTCGGCGAGGTGTCCGGCCAACCGCCGGTAACCCGCTGGGAACACGGCCTTTACCTCAAAAGCACACGGCCTGACGCCCTATTTTGCCAAGTTCGCTCGCATTGGGGATACCGGGTCAGTGCGGACACGGAAAACAACCCTCTTATCGGTCTCCCCAACCAGCACATCGTGGGCTTAACTTATGGCCATGACCTCCCCCCGCTCCACTTATGGCGGCGGCTACTACTCCGCCTCCTTCCCGGACACCCCGATCTACGACTCGCTCGTGGCCGAACGGGGCACCCCGCAGATCGCCCCGATCCGGGTCCCCGCGGCGTACGACGTGCCGAGCAGTCATCTGCCGGCGCTCCCGTCCGCCCTGCCCGCCCTCCCGGCGGGCCCCTCCCAGTCCTCCTACGGCTACCCGCAGCAGGCGCCGCAGCCCGCGCCCCTGCAGCAGGCCCCAGCCGCGTACATCCCCCAGCAGGCGACCGCGCCGCGCGGGTACCCCGGTCCCCAGTACCAGCAGCAGCCCCGCCCGGCGGCGCCCGGCCCCGCGGGTTACGAGGCGATGCGCCCCGCGACTCCCCGGCCGGCCCCCGCGCCGTACCAGGACCCGTACAACCAGCAGCAGTACCGCGGCTACTGAGCCGTTCCCGGGATCGTCCGTGCCACCTGGCACGATGGCGTCATGGGGAACGCGCGACTGCAGTCGATCCACGTCCATCCGGTCAAGGCGTTCCGGAGCCTGTCGCTCCGGGAGGTCGTCATGGAGCCCTGGGGGCCGGCCGGAGACCGACGCTGGATGCTGATCGACGACGGGGGAAAGGTCGTCACGCAACGCAAGCAGCCGCGCCTCGCCCTGGCCGCCGCCGAGCTTCTGCCCGGCGGCGGCGTCCGGCTGTCCGCACCCGGCATGGAGCCGCTCGCGGTGCCGGTGCCGCGCGGGGCGGCCACCGTCCCGACGCAGCTCTTCCGTGACAAGGTCGAGGCGCTGCCCGCGGACGACGCGGCCGCGCACGACTGGTGCAGCGCCTTCCTCGGGGCGGAGGTCCGGCTGGTGCACCTGGACGATCCCGCGACCCGCCGGCCCGTTGACCCCCGGTACGCGCTGCCGGGCGAGACCGTCACCTTCGCCGACGGCTTCCCGCTGCTGCTCACGACGACGGCCTCCCTGGACGCCCTCAACTCCCTGATCGAGGGCGGCCCGCACGCCGCCGACGGCCCCCTGCCCATGAACCGCTTCCGGCCGAACCTGGTCGTCTCCGGCACCGAGCCGTGGGCCGAGGACGGCTGGTCCCGCATCGCCGTCGGTGAGGTCGTCCTGCGGGTCGCCAAACCCTGCGGGCGCTGTGTCGTGACCACCACCGACCAGGCCACCGCCGGACGCGGCGCGGAGCCCTTGCACACCCTCGGACGGCACCGCCGCGTCGACGGCAAGCTGGTCTTCGGGCAGAACCTGGTCCCGGCCCGCCGCGGCACGGTCCGGGTCGGCGACCCGGTGCGGATCGTCGGCTGACGTGCCACGCCCCGGAGGCCCGGAGACGGGATCAGGACACCGGCCCGGAGCCGGGAACCCGGTCCCCGGTCCGGGCGTTGGGCTTTGTGAGACGTTCATGAGAATCAGGCCGGGACGGGCCGGCCGGGGGGGTGGCGGGGAGCAGGAAAGGGGGCGGACGTGCGGGCGATCCGGGGGCTGTGGCGCTGGCGGCGCAATCCGCTGTGCCGCGCGACCGACCTGGCCGAGGCATGGGTGGCACTGGCGGGTCTGGTGCTGATCCTGTCCGTGGCGCCGTTGCTCGGGGTGCTCGCGGGCGGCGCCGCCCAGGACACCCTCCAGCGGTCGGTACGCGAACAGCACGAGTCCCGGCACCGGGTGACGGCCACCGTGGTGCGTCCCCTGGAGCGCTCCACCCTGGCCGTCGATCCGGAGGGCGCCGGTGAGAGCCTGCGCAGCCGGGTCCTCGCCGACTGGACCGGCCCGGACGGATCCCGGCACGAAGGCTCCGTCACGGTCGGCATCGGCGACCCCGATCCCGGCGACCGCTTCGGGCTGTGGACGGACGAGCGGGGACGCGCGGTGGCCCGCCCGCTGGACGGCGCGACGGCGGCCACGCACGCCGTGCTCGCCGGGATCGGCGCCGCGGTGGCGGCGGCGGCCCTCGTGGAGGCCGGCCGGCGCATGGCCGTCTGGCGCATGGTCCGCGGCCGGTACGCGCGTTGGGAGTGGGAGTGGGAGCGGGCGGGCCCGGACTGGGGCAGAACCGGCACGGGCAGCTGACGGGCTTCCGGCTCCGGTCAACTCACCACCTGCGCGCACGCTACGGTGGACCGGCCGAAGCGAATCGGCGACGACCCGCGTACGACGAGGTGGGGGCAGAGCAACACCATGGCACAGGGCACGGTCCAGGTGACGCACACCGGCACCTCGCGGTGGCGGCGCCGCACAGGTGAGTACGCATCGCTCGCCGCCGCCCTGGAGGCCGCGGCCGAGGGTGACGTCCTCACCGTCGCCCCGGGGACCTACCGGGAGAACCTCGTCGTCCAGCGGGCGGTGACCCTGCGCGGGCCCGAGGGCGGCCAGGGTTCGGTCCGCATCGCGCCCGTCGACGGCGTCCCGCTGACCGTGCGCGCCTCGGCGGTGATCCAGGACCTGCACGTGGAGGGCCAGGACGCGGCGGCGCCCGCGGTGCTCGTCGAGGACGGTACGCCGGAGCTGCTGGGCCTGAGAGTGGTCGCGCGTTCCGCCTCAGGGATAGAGGTGCGCGGCAGCGCGCGACCCACGGTGCGGCGCTGCGTCGTCGACAATCCGGCCGGTGTCGGCATCGCCGTCCTGGACGGCGGGGGCGGCGTGTTCGAGGAGTGCGAGGTCGTCTCGGCCGGACAGGCGGGCGTCGCGGTGCGCTCCGGCGCGCATCCCCGGCTGGAGCGCTGCCGCGTGCACCACGCCGCCGGTTCCGGGCTGACCGCGACGGGTGAGGGCTCCGCGCTGGAGGCCGTGGGGTGCGAGGTGTACGAGGTACGGGGCAGCGGAGTGCAGGTCACGGGCCGGGCCACCGCGCACCTGACCGACTGCGACGTGCACCGCACCACCGGCGACGGCGTCACCCTGGACACGGACGCCGTGCTCACCCTCGCCGACTGCCGCATCCACGACATCCCGGAGAACGCGGTCGACCTGCGCTCCCGTTCCGTCCTCACCCTGACCCGCACCACCGTGCGGCAGTTCGGCCGCAACGGCCTGTCGGTGTGGGACCCGGGCACGCGGGTGGACGCCAACCAGTGCGAGATCTTCGACAGCACGGGCGACTACCCGGCCGTGTGGGTCAGCGACGGCGCCACCGCGGTGCTCGACTCCTGCCGGGTGCACGACGTACCGGACGCGCTGTTCGTCCTGGACCGCGGCTCCCGCGCGGACGTCGTCGACAGCGACCTGTCCCAGGTGCGCAACACGGCGGTGTCGGTGAGCGACGGCGCCACCGCCCAGCTCGACGACTGCCGCATCCGGGACGCGGCCACGGGCGCGTGGTTCCGCGACCACGGCAGCGGCGGCACCCTCAACAACTGCACGCTCGACGGCAACCGCACCGGCGTCATAGTCACCAAGGGCGCCGACCCCACGATCGAACGCTGCACGGTCGACTCCCCTTCGGAGGCCGGTGTCTACGTGTCGGCCGGCGGCCGCGGCAGCTTCCTGAACTGCCGGGTGACCGGCAGCGCGGGCTACGGCTTCCATGTGATCGACGGCTGCCGTACGACGCTCAGGAAGTGCCGCACGGAGCGGTGCGCGCGCGGCGGGTACGAGTTCGCGGAGGGCGGCCCGGACAGCGCGTACGACTCCGGTCCGCTCGTCGAGGACTGCACCAGCGACGAG
Source organism: Streptomyces sp. NPDC058985 (assembly GCF_042740985.1). Lineage (NCBI taxonomy): Bacteria > Bacillati > Actinomycetota > Actinomycetes > Kitasatosporales > Streptomycetaceae > Streptomyces > Streptomyces sp. NPDC058985. The sequence goes on from NZ_JBHYJX010000008.1 coordinate 47,071, forward strand.
AGCGGCGCCGCGGCGGCGACCGCCCCGGCGGAGCCGGTCGTGCAGACGGTGAGCCAGTCCCCCGGGCTGCTGGGCTCGATCCCCGGGCAGCGCACCACCGAGCAGGAGCCCTTGATCGCGGCCGTCGCCCCGCAGGATCCCGCGCGGACCTCGACGGCGGTGCTCGGCGAACTGGACGCCCTGGTCGGCCTGGACAGCGTCAAGCGCGAGGTGCGGGCCCTGACCGACATGATCGAGGTGGGCCGGCGCCGGCAGCAGGCTGGCCTGAAGGCCGCCTCGGTCAAGCGGCACCTGGTCTTCACCGGCTCCCCGGGCACCGGCAAGACGACGGTCGCCCGGCTGTACGGCGAGATCCTCGCCTCCCTCGGTGTGCTGGACAAGGGGCACCTGGTCGAGGTCTCCCGGGTGGACCTGGTCGGCGAGCACATCGGCTCCACGGCGATCCGCACCCAGGAGGCGTTCCAGCGGGCGCACGGCGGGGTGCTGTTCATCGACGAGGCGTACGCGCTCTCCCCCGAGGACGCGGGCCGGGACTTCGGCAAGGAGGCCATCGACACGCTGGTCAAGCTCATGGAGGACCAGCGCGACTCGGTCGTGGTGATCGTCGCGGGCTACACGGCCGAGATGGAGCGCTTCCTTTCGGTCAACCCGGGGGTGGCCTCCCGTTTCTCACGGACCATCACCTTCGGCGACTACGGCCCCGACGAGCTGCTGCGGATCGTGGAGCAGCAGGCCGACGAGCACGAGTACCGGCTGGCCCCCGGCACGGCCGAGGCGCTGACGAAGTTCTTCACGGCGATCCCCAAGGGCCCCGCCTTCGGCAACGGCCGCACCGCCCGCCAGACCTTCGAGGCCATGGTGGAACGGCACGCGAGCCGGGTGGCCCAGCTGGCCGATCCCAGCACGGACGACCTGACCCTGCTGTACGCCGACGACCTGCCCGAGCTGCCGTGACCGATCCGGCGGACAGGCGGCCGAGGGGGCGCTAGCAGGCCCCGGTGGCGTCGTCCGCCGCCGGAACGGACGCGGGGCCCCCGGTGTGGCGGGGCGCCGGCACCTCCGGTCGGAGCCGGGCCAGCAGGCGCCCGCGCTCCTCGGCGAAGACCGGGTCGGCCTGGTAGTCGGAGTGGCCGAGGACCGGGGCGGGCAGCGGATGGAGTTCGGTGCGGCCGTACGTCAGCGGGTCCTTGAGGGGCTCGCGGTCCACCGCGGGGCCCGAGTCGCCGGGCAGCCGCACCGGTCCGCCGATGGGGTCGGTGCGGCGGTACAGGTTGCGCCAGCAGTCGACCTCCCGGTGCAGCGAGGCGAGCGCCTCCGGTCCGAAGTGGGCCGGGAACCAGCGGCCGTACAGTCGCTCCAGCGGTGATCCGTAGGTGAGCAGGGCGACCCGTCTGCGGGCGGCCGGCTCCAGCTGCCAGGACGCGGCGGCGGCGAGGACGCTGCCCTGCGAGTGTCCGGAGATGACCAGCCGTCCGCCGGTGGCGCGGGTCCAGGTCGCCATCCGCCAGGTCAGGTCGGGTACGGCGCGCTCGGCGTAGCAGGGCGGTGCGAAGGGGTGGGCGGCGCGCGGCCAGAAGGTGCCGACGTCCCACAGGATGCCGATGGTGCGCCGCGCGGAGGCGTCCTTGTAGGCGCGCCTGCCCCAGGTCACGAACAGTATGAAGCCGAGGCCGATCAGCCAGGAGCCCAGTGCCTGCGCGGTCTGCGCGGCACCGTGCACGACGGCGTACGTGCCGCGCGCCGCCTCACCGGGCACCTGGTCGGTCGTCAGGGCACCCACCAGCGCTCCGGCACCCAGCAGCAGGGTGGCGGCGGAGGTGATGGCGACGAGCAGCGGCGCCCGGTCCGTGAGGGTGGCCGTCGCCCGGGCCAGGGCGATGCGCCGGGTGCGTCCCGGATCCCCGGCCTCCCCCGCGAGGTCGCCCTCCACGGCGTCCCGTTCGGCGCGGGCGAGGCCCCAGGTGTGCCGGGCCAGCACGGCGCACAGCAGCAGCACGACGACGAGGAGCGGCGGGATGACGGACGCCTGCCAGGTCAGCAGGACGGGCGGGCCGTACAGGAAGGTGCCGGTGCCGTCCATCCAGTCCGAGACGCGCTGGGCGACGCCGCCGGACATGAAGCCGCCCAGCGCGCAGGCCAGCATGACGACGGCGGGTCCACCGAGGCCGCGGATCGCCGCGCGGGCGTCGGGGAGGCTGCGGTGGAGCAGGTGCGCGACCACGGCGAGGGCGATGACCAGCAGGCCCTGCGTCAGGGCGATGCCACCGAAGGCCATGTCACCGGAGAGCCGGCCGGCCGACGCCCACCCCGGGCGGTCCCAGCCGCCGTACAGCAGGGCGAGGACGAACAGGACGAGGGCGGCGAGCGGCAGACGCCGGACGAGGTGGCGGTCGAGGCGCCGGTCGAGGCGGTTCTCGCTGCGGCCCCGGCGGCAGACCACCACGACCACGGCGACGGCACCGGCGGCCAGCGCGCCCTGGAGGAGCCATCCCAGCGTGTCCAGTGCCGCGGGGCCGCCCGGCCGGCGGTCGAAGCGGGCCGCGGGTGCGCCGACCGCCAGGGCGATGGTCAGCAGCCCGGCGGCGGTGTGCGCGGCGCGCAGCCGGGCCACCAGGCGGCGGCCGTACCAGAAGCCCGGCCGGCCGAGGGCGGTGTGGCCGGGGCCCTCCTCGGGTTCGGACTCGCGGTCCATCGGCTGCTGCGACTCGTACGCCCGCCAGGTGCGCAGCGACAGGTACCACAGCAGCCCGGTGAGGGCGGCGGGTACCGCGGCCGCGAGGGCGAGCCGGCGGCCGGGCGCGCTCCACCAGCCGCCGTCGGAGACCACCGGTGACAGGAAGCCCACCCAGGAGTGGCGCTCGGCGCACGCGCGTGTGCCCGCGCACTGCCAGGCCACGAGGTCGAGCGCGACCTCGCAGGCGGCGGCGACCAGCAGCACCGTCAGGGTGAGCCCCGCGAGCCGCACCAGCAGCCCGTACAGCCGTACCGTGCGGATGCGGCCGCCGGCGGCGGGCCGCATCCAGTGGGCGAGGTTCACCACCATGAACGGCAGGAGCAGCAGCCACAGCGCGCGGGTGCCGTTGCCGGAGGTGAGGTTGCACCAGACGTAGGCCTCGGGCACCGGCCGGCCGCGGTAGTCCTCGGGCCGGGACTCCGCGTCGACGTCCTCCGCGCGCCGGAAGACGGCCGCGACGTGGTCGCCGGTGACCCGCACCGTCCGCGGGTCGTCCAGCATCTCCGCGGGCGTGGTGCCGCCCACTCCGTGCACCAGGAGTTCCAGGGCGGTGCCGGATCTCCCGTCCCGCTGCTCGGCCTGTTCCACTGTCCGCACTCCCCCGTGACGCGCCGTCGGCCCTGTCCGTGCGGGCACAAGGATCTCCGTTCGACGGGCTCCGCACACCCTTCGGCACGAAATCTCCCCGAACCGTGTGACGAGTGACGCCATGACGAGACGCGTGTGACATGTGCGCGACGGACGGGTGGTGGCGCGGCCGGCGGTGCGGCGTGCGAGGATGGGACGTCCGCGCACGGGTGCGGGGAGAAGTCCTCATCAGAGCGAGTGCGGCGGCGGGTCGGACGGTTTGCGGCGAAAGGACCGAAGCGTACGTGAGTGAGAATCCGAACCTCCTCGCGGAGCAGCGGCGCGCCCTGATCCTCGACGAGGTGCGCCGCCGGGGCGGGGTCCGGGTCAACGAGCTGACCCGCAAGCTCGGCGTGTCGGACATGACGGTCCGTCGTGACCTGGACGCACTGGCCCGGCAGGGTGTGCTGGAGAAGGTGCACGGCGGCGCGGTCCCGGTGGCGGAGGCGAGCACGCACGAGCCGGGCTTCGAGGCCAAGTCGGGTCTGGAGCCGACGGCCAAGGAGGACATCGCGCGGGCCGCGGCCGAGCTGGTCGCGCCGGGCGCCGCGATCGCCCTGTCCGGCGGTACGACGACGTACGCGCTCGCACACCGGCTGGTGGACGTGCCGGACCTGACGGTGGTCACGAACTCGGTGCGGGTGGCCGACGTGTTCCACGTGGCGCAGCGCACGTCGGGTGCCCGGCCGGGCACGGCCACGGTGGTCCTCACCGGCGGGGTGCGCACGCCCTCGGACTCGCTGGTGGGCCCGGTGGCCGACCAGGCGATCGCCACGCTCCACTTCGACGTGCTGTTCCTCGGTGTGCACGGGATATCGGCCGAGGCCGGCCTGTCCACGCCGAACCTGGCGGAGGCCGAGACCAACCGGCGGCTGGTGCAGTCCGCGCGGCGTGTCGTGGTGGTCGCGGACCACACCAAGTGGGGTGTCGTGGGCCTGAGTTCCTTCGCGACGCTGGAGCAGGTGGACACGCTGGTGACCGACGGCGGCCTGTCGGCGGACGCCCGCGCGGAGGTCGCCGAACACCTCGGGCTGGTCGTGGCGGGCGAGCCCGAGCCGACGACCGACTGATCCGGGTACGCGGACGCGGCGCGGCGATTCCCGGCCCCGGCGTCCATGGCGCCCCGTGCCCCGCGTGCGCCGTCCGTCCCGTCAGGCCCCGCTGACACCGCACGCGCCCCCGGCTATCGTGGCGCCACTCGGCCGATGGTTGGTCCGCATGCGCCGCCGCGTACAAGGGGGTTGTGTCCATGGCTCACCGTCTGCGTCCGGTGGGTCTCGACTTCGTCGAGACGGCGCCGGTGCGCCTGGTCTTCGCGCGGGAGATCTCCGCCGCTCCCGACGCGGTCTTCCGCGCGCTCGCCGAGGACGTGACGGGCTGGCCCACGTGGTTCTCGGCGGTGACCTTCGCCCGGCCCATCGGTGAGGACGCGGGGCGCGAGGTCAGGCTCCGGGGCGGGACGCGGTTCGTCGAGACCGTCCTGACGGCCGAGCGGCCCGAGGTGTACGCCTATCGCGTGGACGTCACCAACGCGCCCGGCGCCCGGGCGATCGCCGAGGAGTGGCGGCTGGCGCCGGCCGGGACGGGCACGCGCGTGCGGTGGACCTTCGCGGCGGACGGTACGGCCCTGTTCCGCTTCGTGCTGGGCCGGGCGCGCCCGGGACTGAGGCGGTCCTTCCGTGGCGCGGTCACGGCGCTGGACCGGCGCCTGACCCGTTCTTAGGGCCTGTCCGGCGGGGAGTGCCGGTTCAGTCGGGCCAGGTGCCCGTGCGCAGCAGCGTCTCGATCGCGGTCGTGTAGGGGCCGATGTCGAGGCCCTGTTCGGCGAGCCAGGTGTCCGAGTAGTACTTGTCGAGGTACCGGTCCCCCGGGTCGCACAGCAGCGTCACGACGCTGCCCCGGCGTCCCGCGGCCACCATCTCGGCGACGATCTTCAGCGCGCTCCACAGCCCGGTGCCCGTGGAACCGCCCGCCTTGCGGCCGATGGCCTGCTCCAGGGCGCGGACGGCCGCGACGCTCGCCGCGTCCGGGACCTTCATCATGCGGTCGATGGCGCCGGGCACGAAGCTCGGTTCCATCCGGGGCCTGCCGATGCCCTCGATCCGTGAGCCGCGGTCGCAGGCGACGTCCGGATCGCCGGTGGTCCAGCCCTCGAAGAAACAGGAGTTCTCCGGATCGGCGACACAGACCCGGGTGTCGTACTGCATGTAGTGCACGTAGCGCGCGAGCGTCGCCGAGGTGCCTCCGGTACCGGCCGTGGCGACGATCCACGCCGGTTCGGGGAACCGTTCCAGCCGCAGCTGCCGGAAGATCGACTCGGCGATGTTGTTGTTGCCGCGCCAGTCGGTGGCACGTTCGGCGTAGGTGAACTGGTCCATGTAGTGGCCGCCGGTCTCGGCCGCGAGGCGTGCGGACTCCTCGTACATCCGGCGGGAGTCGTCCACGAAGTGGCACCGTCCGCCGTGGAACTCGATCAGGCGGATCTTCTCCGTGCTCGTCGTGCGCGGCATCACGGCGACGAAGGGCACACCGACCAGTTTCGCGAAGTACGCCTCGGACACGGCCGTGGAACCGCTGGACGCCTCGATCACCGGGCGGTCCGGGCGGATCCAGCCGTTGCACAGTCCGTAGAGGAAAAGCGAGCGGGCGAGACGGTGCTTGAGGCTGCCCGTCGGATGGGTCGACTCGTCCTTGAGGTAGAGGTCGATGCCCCACTGCTCGGGGAGCGGGAAGAGGAGCAGGTGGGTGTCGGCCGAGCGGTTCGCGTCGGCCTGGACCTTGCGCACGGCCTCTTTCAGCCATGCCCGGTAGTCGGCGTCGCTGTGGTCGACGTCCAGGGTGGCCCCGGTGCGGGTCCGCGGGGTGGTGCTCACGAGGAGGCTCCTTACGCTGCGCGCCGACGGCGTGCCGGGCGGCCGACGCCTCGATCATAGACATCTTCCACACGCTTCTCACCTGCATAAACACATCTTTGGGCGCCTTAAAGGCCCCCTGGGGCGCGTCGGCACGCACGGTGGGGGCGCATTCACGCGAGTGCTCCGGACGACCCCGGAAAGGGAGGGTGCGCACTGGTGCTCGACGCGCGGTGCGGGCAGACTGCCAGCGGGTGGGACGACCGACGCGCGCGCGAGGGGGCGACGGCATGGCGGACCCGGAGTTCAGGGCCACGGGAGTGCGGATCGGTAAACGGCTGCGCTCACTCACCCGGGCCGGGACGGTCCGGATCAGCGGTGGCAGGGTCGAGTTGCTCACCAGCTACGGCAGTGAGATCGACAGCGCGCCGGTGCAGGCGGTACGGGCCTCGCGCCCCTGGTTCGGCCCGCACGACCGGGCCCTCGCCGACCTCAACGGCAAGCGGTACCTGCTGACGCTCGGCGAGCGGGACCCCGCGCCGGGTGAGCCGGGCCCGCCTGCGGCCCGCCGTTTCATCGAGGCCGTGCACAGGGCGGCCGGACATCACCGTTGAGATGTCCGTAAGTTGCGGTGCCTCACCCCTTGCGTCACGCTGGTCTCACGTCACTCTGGGTTTACCGGCGATAACGCTGCGAACCAGCCCGCCGGCCATGACAGCAGGCGGCGGCGCGCCGCGTGCGCCCTGCTGGATCCGAACTCCGTGTTCTTCCGGACCTCTTTGTCGGGGAGTCGCAGCCGTGATCAGTCACCCAAGCAGACACTGCACGGTGGAGCTGCAAGCCCTGCCGTCGCGGATCGGCCAGGTCCGCAGAATCGTATCTGCGCAATTGCGCTACTGGCATATGCATTCCCTGATCGACCGGGCCTCGCTCGGCGTGACGGAGCTGCTGACCAACGTCCACCTGCACGCCCGGCCGGACAAGACGTGCACCGTGGAGATAGAGCTGCTGCTGGAGCGGCTCACCGTCTCGGTGCGCGACCACGATCCGCGCCTGCCCGTCGTGGACGACGCCGAGCCCCTCGCCACCTGCGGGCGGGGACTCGCCATGGTGGCGGCGATGAGCGAGAGCTGGGGCGCCCGGCCGGACGGCGAGTCCGGCAAGGTCGTCTGGTTCACGCTGCCGACGAGCGGCGGCCTGGCTCCGGTCACCGCGCGCCCGCCGCGCCGCCTGGTCGAGGAGGTGCCGGCCGCCGTGTTCGCGGAGACCGAGCACGCGGTCGATCTGGGCAGCCCCCAACCCGCTCCCGCCCGGTCGGCCGTTGCCGGCTGACCGGGCGGTGACCCCTCGCTGCCGGGGGCCGTGCGGTGTGGGTCCGGTACCCGGTGGGTTCGGTGGGGGTGTGGGTGCCGGTGCGGGCTCCAGCGCCCGCGTCCGACGCCGTGCCCGTGCCCCGTGCCCCGTGCCCGTGCCCGTGCCCGTGCCCGTGCCCGCGGGTAGTGTGCCCGCGCGGGATGGCCCACGGCGTGGGCCCGCCCGCACTTCCCGAGGCACGCGGGCGCGCAGGACGTACGCCCGTGCGGCACGGTCCGCGGTGTGTGCCCGGGCGCCACGCCCCGTGGCGCGTGGCCGCGCAGAACGACTCGCGGCGCGCGCCCGCAAGGAGTACGCCCGGCGCGTGTGCCCGCGCAGAGTCCTCCAACACGCGTGCCCCGCAAGGGGACGCCCCTACCGCGTGCACGCTGTGGAGACGCCCGCCGCGCATGCCCGCAAGGCGGACGCCCGCCGCGTGCGCGCGCTCCGGATGCCCTGAGCGGCTGCCCGCGCAGAGCGCCCCAGCGCGCGCCGCAAGGGGGACGCCCCTGCCGGGTGTGCACGCTATGTAGACGCCTGCCGCGCATGCCCGCAAGGCGGACGCCCGCCGCGTGCGCGCGCTCCGGGTGCCCTGAAGCGGCTGCCCGCGCAGAGCGCCCCAGCGCGCGCCGCAAGGGGGACGCCCCTGCCGCGTGTGCACGCTATGTAGACGCCTGCCGCGCATGCCCGCAAGGCGGACGCCCGCCGCGTGTGCACGCTCGGAGTACCCCTAAGCGGCGGCCCGCACGAAGTCCCGCGTAGCGGCCCGCACGCACGGGTCGCCCGCGGGCGGGCCGCTACTCCGTGTCTACGGCGCGCAGTACGTCCGGGCGGGCCGGGCGGAGGCCGGCGAGGGTGCGTGCCGTGAGGCCGACGAGGGCCACCACCGCGAGTTGGGCGGGCGGCAAGGCGACGGCGAAGGCGGTGTACGAGGCGCCGTGGGAGGCCGTCACGGGCGCCCAGCCGAGGAAGGTGCCGGGGCCGCCGGCCGCGCCGGAGGCGGCGACCGGGACGGACACCCAGCGGACCGCGGACGCAATTGGGCCCGGGTCTGCCCGACGGCGCGGTGTCGTCGCCGCCCTACACCTTCTCGGCGCCGACGACCCGGGCGGCCGCCCCGGTGACGGTCGTCGTGGTCATGCCGCTCCGCCCTTGCGGGTCCGGCCGAACTGCTCGTCCAGCACGGAGAGCCGGCGCCAGTACTCGTCCTCGTCGATCTCGCCGGAGGCGAAGCGGTCGCCGAGGACGGCGATGGGCGAGTTGTCCTCGACGGTGGACCGTCCGGGTCCGCGGCGCCCGCGCCATACGGTGCGGCGGAGCAGGGTGATGCCGACGCCGATGACCAGCGCCCAGATCAGCGGGAAGAGCAGGATCCAGGGGCCGGGCCCGCCGTCGCCGAAGTGTGCCAGGGTCTCCATGTCGTCCAACTCCTCGGTGGCGATGTCCTTCGTGTCGCTTCCGAGCGTCGCCCCCGAGACGGGTCCCGGTCGTCGTACCGCCAGCGGCAGTGTGCGTACCCCGCGGGGAGTACGTACGCCGTCCGGACCTGCTTCCTGCCCCGCCGGACTGCGGATGTCCTGCGCCTCGCCGACCGGGCCGAGACCTGCGCGGGTACCGAACGCGGAACGTCTTCGTCACCCTGACCGAGAACACCTCCGCCGGCTGGTGGCCCGGCCACGGGATCGCGCGGTACGGGGCGCGCGGTACGTAGGCTCGGGCCATGTTGAGACTCGGTGTCCCCGTCATCGGCGTCACGGACCTGCCCCGCGCGGAGGCGTTCTGGACCGCGGCGCTCGCTCTGGTCGCCACGGACGAGTGGCGGAGCGAGAGCTGGCGCACGCTGAACCACGCCGACGGCTCCGGACGGGCGCTCGGCCTGATGCGCAGCGAGTCGCCGGCCGAGCCGCACCCCCGCGTCCATCTGGACCTCTACACGGACTCGGCGGAGGAACAGCGGGCGGAGGTACGGCGGCTGGTCGGCCTCGGCGCGCGGGAGGCCGACTGGGACCGCTACCCGCCCGACCCCGACTTCGTCGTCCTCGCGGACCCGGACGGCAACGTCTTCTGTGTGGTCGACCTGAGCAACTCCCCCAGCGGGGGCGCCCGGCCGGCGCCCTGAGCCGTCAGCCCGCCCCGCCCTGGACCAGCGCGCCCAGCGGGTCGTCCAGGACCGGCTGCCAGGCCAACTCGGCCGCGCCGACCAGGCTGTTGTGGTCCAGGCCGCACGGCAGGATGGGTACGCCGCCGCTCTGGCCCCACAGGCTGCGGTCGGCGACGACCGCGCGCAGCCGCTCGGGATCGGCGTCGAGGAGGGCGCGGTGGAGGCCGCCGAGGATGATGCGGTCCGGGTTGAGGATGTTCACCAGGCCCGCGAGACCCAGGCCGAGGCGGTCGATGAGGGCCTCGGTGGCGGTGCGGACGGCCGGGTCGGTGTAGTGGTCGCGGATCAGGTCGTAGGACTGCTGGAGCAGGGACACCTCGGGACCCGGCTCGCGGCCGGCCGCCGTGAGGAAGGCCAGCGGGTCGGCCTCCACGTCGAGACAGCCGCGGCTGCCGCAGTGGCAGGGGCGGCCCTCGGGGTTGACGGCGAGGTGGCCGACCTCCAGGGCGAGACCCGAACTGCCCATGTGCAGGCGGCCGTCGAGGACCAGGGCACCGCCGACGCCCCGGTGCCCGGTGGCCACGCACAGCAGGTCGCGCGCTCCGCGCCCGGCACCGTGCCGGTGTTCGGCGAGGGCCGCGAGGTTGACGTCGTTGGCCGCGAACGCGGGCCCCTCGATACCGGCGGCGCGTACCTGCTCGGCGAAGATCCGCCGCACGGGCGCGCCCGCGGGCCAGGCCAGGTGCAGCGGGTTCAGGGCCAGGCCCTCCGGTTCCGCGACGGCGGACGGCACCGCGAGCCCCGCGCCGACGCACCGCCGCCCGGTCTCCCGCAGCAGCTCCGCACCCGTCTCGACGACGGAGCCGAGCACCTTCGCCGGGTCGGCGTCGACGACCTCGCAGCCGGGTGCGGTGGCGACGATCCGGCCGCCGAGACCGACCAGGGCCGCGCGGAAGCCGTCGGCGTGGACCTGCGCGGCGAGTGCGACGGGGCCGTCCTCGGCGACCGCGAGGCGGTGCGAGGGGCGGCCCTGCGAACCGGCCGCCGCGCCGGGCCGGGCGTCGACCCGGATCAGGCCGAGCGCCTCCAGTTCGGCGGCGACGGCGCCGGCCGTGGCCCGGGTCACGCCGAGTTCCGCGGTGAGGACGGCCCTGGTGGGGGCGCGTCCGGTGTGTACGAGCTCCAACGCGGGTCCGAGCGCACCGCGCCCCCGCTCCAGCCGCGTCCTCGAGGTGGTCCCTTCCCCCGCCGCCCGGGGGTCCGCCTTGCCGCTCATGGAGGGGAGTCTCCCATGATCCCCAGGTGTGGCGTGTCTAGAGGCCACTGACCCGGAGCGTGATGTTCAGGCGTCCGGTGAGCCCCAACTCGGGCGGTGCCGTGCCCGGGTGCACCCTCGGCACGCCGTGGTACGCGAGCCGGGAGGGCCCGCCGAAGACGAACAGGTCGCCGCTGCGCAGTTCGACGTCGGTGTAGGGGCGGGTCCGGGTCTCCGGGTTGCCGAAGCGGAAGACGCATGTGTCACCGAGGCTCAGGGAGACCACGGGCGCGTCGGAGCGCTCGTCGGCGTCGCGGTGCATGCCCATGCGGGCGTCGGCGTCGTAGAAGTTGACCAGGGCGATGTCGTACGGCGCGTCCGCCGCGGCGTCGGCGCCCAGCGCGTCGGTCACCGCGCCGCGGCCCAGCTCGCCGAGCCAGGCCGGGAAGGGTTTGACCGGCGCACCGTCGCCGTCGACGACGGTGCGGGCGTAGGCGTACGGATGCCAGTGCCAGCCGAGGCAGACCTGCCGGGCGGTCATGGTGCCGCCGCCGGGAGTGTGGACCGTGCGCAGCCCGGCCGGGGGGCGGGCCCACTCCCGGCAGGCACGCAGCAGCTCGCGCTGGTGTCCGGGCGTCAGCCAGTCCGGCACGTGGACGGCACCGGGCGCGGTCTCGGTACGGCTCCTGGGGAACAGCTCGGAGTCCATGTCCCCATCCTGCCCGCGACGCCGTCCGGTCCGCGCGAGGGGGCCTGAGCTGCGGCTCGGTTAGCCTGGGCGCACGATGAACGACCGCAGTGACCGTATGACGACGCCATGGGGCGAGCAGGTGCTGACCCGCTTCCCCGAGGACCCGCGCGACCGGCTCCGGGCCTGGGACGCCTCCGACGAGTACCTGCTGGGGCACCTCGCGGAGCGGGAGGTGCCGCTGACCGGCACGGTGGTGGTGCTCGGGGACCGCTGGGGGGCGCTGGTGACGGCGCTGGCGGGGCACCGGCCGGTGCAGATCACCGACTCCCACCTCGGCCGGGAGGCGGCTCGCGTCAACCTGGAACGGGCCGGCGCGGAACCGGGCTCCGTGCGCCTGCTGACCACGCAGGACCCTCCGCCGGACCGCGTCGACGTGCTGCTGGTGCGGGTCCCCAAGAGCCTGGCGCTGCTGGAGGACCAGTTGCTGCGGCTGGCGCCCGCACTGCACGAGGGCACGGTCGTCGTCGGCGCCGGGATGGTCAAGGAGATCCACACCTCGACGCTCCGGCTGTTCGAGCGGATCGTGGGCCCGACCAGGACCTCGCTGGCCGTGAAGAAGGCCCGGCTGATCTTCGCCACACCCGACCCCGCGCTGCGGCGGCCGGCCAACCCGTGGCCGCTCACCTACCGGCTCCCCGACGACGTCGGACCGCTGCTCTCCGGCCGGGCCGTCGTCAACCACGCCGGCGTGTTCTGCGCCGACCGGCTGGACGTCGGTACCCGGTTCTTCCTCCAGCACCTGCCGACGCCCGGTGGCGCCCGCCGGGTGGTGGACCTGGGCTGCGGCAACGGCGTGGTCGGTACGGCGATGGCGCTGGCCGACCCCGGCGCGGAGGTGCTGTTCACCGACGAGTCGTTCCAGGCCGCGGCCTCCGCGGAGGCGACGTACAAGGCGAACGGGGCGACCGGACAGGCGGAGTTCCGGGTGGGCGACGGGCTGGCCGGGGTGCCCGACGGCAGTGTCGACCTGGTGCTCAACAACCCGCCCTTCCACTCCCACCAGGCGACCACCGACGCCACCGCGTGGCGGATGTTCACCGGGGCGCGGCGCGTGCTGCGCCCCGGCGGCGAGCTGTGGGTGGTCGGCAACCGGCACCTGGGCTACCACGTCAAGCTGAAGCGCCTGTTCGGCAACAGCGACCTGGTGGCGAGCGACAGCCGGTTCGTGGTGCTGAGGGCCGTCAGGACGTAGCGCCGACCACCTGGATGATCGTCGCCACCGTCCGCACCATGGCCTCCCTTCCGGCGGTGAGGTAGCCGCGCGAGTCGACCGCGTCGGGGCGGGCGGCCAGGTGCTCCCGGATCGCGCCGGTCATGGCGATGTTGAGGGCGGTCCCGACGTTGACCTTGGCGATGCCGCCCGCGACGGCCGCGGCGAGTTCGGCGTCCGGGACGCCGGAGGAGCCGTGCAGGACGAGCGGGACGTCCAGCGCGCTCGACAGTGCCTTCAGCAGGTCGTGGTCGAGGGCCGCGGTGCGGCTGGTCATGGCGTGCGAGCTGCCGACGGCGACGGCCAGGGCGTCCACGCCGGACTCGGCGACGAAGGCGCGGGCCTCGGCGGGGTTGGTGCGGGCGCCCGGGGCGTGGGCGTCGAGGGGCGCCGCGCCGTTCTTGCCGCCGACCTCCCCCAGCTCGGCCTCGATCCAGATCCCTTGGGCGTGCGCCCAGTCGACGGCGGCCCGGGTGGCCGCGAGGTTCTCCGCGTACGTCAGCCGGGAGGCGTCGTACATCACGGAGCTGAACCCGGCGTCCCGCGCCTGGCGCAGCAGGCCGTCGCTCTGGACGTGGTCGAGGTGCAGGGCGACGGGCACGGCCGCGCCCTCGGCGGCGGCGACGGCCGCGGCGGCCAGGGGCAGCAGGCGGCCGTAGCGGTACTTCACGGCGTTCTCGCTGACCTGGAGCACGACGGGCATGCGCACGGACTCGGCGCCGGCGACGACCGCCTCGATGTGTTCCAGGGTGATGACGTTGAAGGCGGCTACGGCGGAGCGTGCGGCCGTGGCGCGGCCGACCAGGTCGCCGGTGCTGGCGAGGGGCACGGTCTCTCCCTTCCCGGGCGTCGGGGCACGGGTGTCGGGGGCGGGCTCGGGACGGGTGACGGGTGCGCACCGGGTGCGCGGGGCGGCGTCAGGGGGCGAGGATCACCGAGCGCGTGAGGTGGCGCGGGCGGTCCGGGTCGAGGCCGCGGGCGGCGGCGACGGCGACGGCGAGCCGCTGGGCCCGGACCAGTTCGGCGAGCGGGTCCAGCTCCCCCGGTACCCACATCGCGCCGGTGTCGCGGACCTGGTCGGCCAGTCCCTCAGGGGCCTCGCCGAACATCCAGGTGGCCGTGGAGGCGGTGCTGATGCTGATGGGCCCGTGTCGGTACTCCATCGCCGGGTATGCCTCGGTCCAGGAGAGGGACGCCTCGCGCATCTTGAGTCCGGCCTCGTTGGCCAGTCCGACGGTCCAGTCCCGGCCGAGGAAGGTGAACTGGGTGCACTCGACCAGTCCTTCGGGCAGCGCGGCGGCGAGCGCCTTGCGGGCGTCGGCGACGACCGCGTCGGTGTGCAGGCCCAGGTGGGCGCGGAGCAGGGTGAGGGCGGTGGTCGCGAACCGGGTCTGGACGACCGACCGTTCGTCGGCGAAGTCGAGGACGACCACGTCGTCGGCGACCGCCATGACCGGCGTCCTGGGGTCCGCGGTGATCGCGACGGTCCGGGTACTGCCCTTCAACTCCGCGAGCAGCTCCAGCACTTCGGTGGTGGTGCCGGAGCGGGTGAGGGCGACGACCCGGTCGTACGCGCGTCCCCGCGGGAATTCCGAGGCGGCGAACGCGTCCGTCTCGCCCTGGCCCGCGCCCTCGCGCAGCGCCGCCACCGACTGCGCCATGAAGTACGAGGTGCCGCAGCCGACGACGGCCACCCGCTCGCCCGCCGCGGGCAGCGCCGCCGTGTGCCCCGCCGCCTCCGCGGCGGCGCGCGTCCAGCACTCGGGCTGGCTGTTGAGTTCGTCCTCGACATGCGTCATGCCGCACACTCCCCGATCGACCGCTCTGATTGTTCTGATTGTTCCTGCAAGATATAGCGAGCTTTCGAGCACAATCAAGCAATCCGGGGAAGTGGACCGTGCGCTAGGGTCGGCGGGAGATCGAGGAACGGAGGCGCGGATGTCGCGCGACGCCCGCTGGAAGGCGCTGCTGGAACTGCTCGTGGAGCGGGGCCGGCTGGACGTCGAGGAGGCGGCGACCGAGCTGGAGGTCTCGGCCGCGACGATCCGCCGGGACTTCGACCGGCTCGCCGAGCAGCAGATGCTCGTGCGCACGCGCGGTGGCGCGGTCGTGCACGGAGTGTCGTACGAGCTGCCGCTGCGCTACAAGACCGCCCGTCGCGCCTCGGAGAAGCAGCACGTCGCGCAGGCGGTCGCCGCCCTGGTGGCGCCCGGGGAGGCGGTGGGACTGACCGGGGGGACGACCACCACCGAGGTGGCGCGCGCCCTGGCCGTCCGCGCCGACCTGGCCGCCGGGACGCCCGCACTGACGGTGGTCACCAACGCGCTCAACATCGCCAACGAGCTGGCCGTGCGGCCGCAGTTCAAGATCGTGGTGACCGGCGGGGTGGCCCGGGCGCAGTCGTACGAGTTGATCGGGCCGCTCGCGGACGGCGTGCTGGGCCAGGTGACGCTCGACGTGGCGGTGCTGGGTGTCGTCGCCTTCGACGCCGCACACGGTGCGGCGGCGCACGACGAGGCAGAGGCGGCGATCAACCGGGTGCTGTGCGAGCGCGCCGAGCGTGTGGTGGTGGCCGCCGACTCCAGCAAGCTGGGCCGGCGGGCGTTCGCCCGGATCTGCGCGACCGAGTCGGTGGACACGCTGGTCACGGACGCCTCGGCCGACCCCGAGCTGGTACGCCAGTTCGAGGAGGCGGGGGTCCGGGTCGTCACGGCCGGCGCGTAGGAGCGGTTCGCCGGAGCCTCAGTGCCCGCGCTCGTCGCCGTGTTCATCACCGTGTCCGTCGCCGTGTCCGGTCGGCGAGGAGGGCGCCGGTTCCGACGCGTCCGGCGCCGCACCGGCCCGCACGGTGAAGGCGGCGGTGTGGACCTCGCCCCGGTGCCGGAAGTCCAGGAAGAGGCGGTACGTGCCGTCACTGGGCGCGGTGGCCGTGAAAGAGATGCCCGGGCCGGGGCTGGTGGTCCCGTCGCCGGGCGCGCCGCCCGGGTGGACGTGCAGGTAGGCGAGGTCACCGGAGCGCAGGGCGACGAGGTGGCCGTAGGCGCCGAGGTGGGGCTCGAGGTCATTGACGGGTTCGCCGTCACGGGACACCTCGAACTTCAGCTCGCTCGCCTTGCCGGGGCGCAGGGATCCGGCGAGCTCGACCTGGTAACCGTCGGTCCTGGCGGTGCCGTTGAGGGCGGGCATGCGCGCGGGCTCGTAGCTGCCGGAGGCGGCGAGGTCGGCGCCGAGCGTGAGGTTCCCGGCGCCCTTCCCGGCCGGGGTGAAGTCGGCGAAGACGCGGTAGCCGCCCGCGCGAGGCAGGTCGACGGGGGTGCTCCAGGTGCCGTCGGCGGCGCGCGTGGGGTGCAGGTGGCGGTAGGTGACCAGGTCGCGTGAGGCGACGATGAGGTGGAGTTCCTTGTCGTGCTCGCGCTGGTACGCGGTGACGGCCCCGCCGCTCGCGTCCCGGACCGTGAAGCGCAGCTCCCGACGCTCACCGGCGCTGACGCTCGGGGTGGCGAGGTCGAGGGTGTAGCCCTTCTCGGAGACCTGGAGTCCGCCGGGCGGGGTGCTCTCGTGCCCCTCGTGGACGCCGCCCTCCGACTCCCGGGGCGCCGGCCCGCCGTGCTCGTCGTGGGGCGCGGGCAGCGCGCTCTCCTCCACGACGGGGTCGACTCCCAGGCCGACGCCGTACGCGGTGCCGAAGGTCGCGGCGAGGGCGGCGGCGAAGGCGGTGATCCTCAGTCCGGTGCGCATGACGGTCGTCTCCTCGGGTTGCGGGCCCTCCGACTCGACGGCGACTGGAGGACTCTTTCTGCATTTCACAATACCCCTAGGGGGTACCTAGTCAAGCGAGGTGAACGCTTGCGTTCGATACCCCCTGCGGGTATACATGAATCCGGAACAGAGATACCCCCTCCCCGTATAAGCGACCCCGCACACGCCGCGCACGCGTCAGGAGCAGCCATGACCACCGGCACGACCAGCACACAGGCCGAGGTGGAACTCGCCATCGGCGGCATGACCTGCGCCTCATGTGCCGCCCGGATCGAGAAGAAGCTCAACCGGATGGACGGGGTCAGCGCCACCGTCAACTACGCGACGGAGAAGGCCAAGGTCAGCTACGGGGGCGAGGTGTCCGTACCGGACCTGATCGCCACGGTCGAGGCGACGGGATACACGGCCCACGAACCCGAGCCGGTACGCACCGGGCTCGCGTCCGGCACCGGGCCGGCCGCTCCCCCCGGGGACGGCGACGCGCTGCGGCCCCTGCGGCAACGGCTGGTCACCGCCGTACTGCTCGCCGTCCCCGTCATTGCGATGGCGATGGTGCCGGCGCTGCAGTTCGAGTACTGGCAGTGGCTGTCGCTGACTCTCGCGGCGCCCGTGGTGACGTACGCCGCGTGGCCCTTCCACCGGGCCGCCCTCGCCAACGCCCGGCACGGCGCGGCCACCATGGACACGCTGATCTCGGTGGGCACCTCGGCGGCGTTCCTGTGGTCGCTGTGGGCCCTGTTCCTCGGCACCGCCGGCACACCCGGCATGACCCACCCCTTCGAGCTGACCATCGCACGCGGTGACGGCTCCGGGAACATCTACCTGGAGGCGGCCGCCGGGGTGACCGCCTTCCTCCTCGCCGGGCGCTACTTCGAGGCACGCGCCAAGCGCAAGGCCGGCGCCGCGCTGAGAGCCCTGCTGGAACTGGGCGCGAGGGAGGTCACGGTCCTGGGCTCCGACGGCCGGGAACGGACGGTTCCCACGGCCGAGCTGGCGGTGGGTGACCGCTTCCTGGTCCGCCCCGGCGAGAAGATCGCCACCGACGGCACGGTCGTGGAGGGCTCCTCCGCGGTGGACGCCTCGATGCTCACCGGCGAGTCGGTCCCCGTCGAGGTCGGCGTGGGCGACGGCGTCACGGGCGCGACCCTGAACGCGGGCGGCCGGCTGGTGGTCGAGGCGACCCGTGTCGGCGCCGACACGCAGCTGGCCCGGATGGCGAGGCTGGTCGAGGACGCGCAGAACGGCAAGGCCGCCGCCCAGCGCCTGGCCGACCGCGTCTCCGGTGTCTTCGTCCCCGTCGTCATCGCCCTGGCGCTGGCCACCCTGGGCTTCTGGCTCGGCAACGGGTCCGGACCCACCACCGCGTTCACGGCCGCCGTCGCCGTACTGATCATCGCGTGCCCCTGCGCCCTGGGCCTGGCCACGCCGACCGCCCTCATGGTCGGCACCGGCCGGGGCGCCCAGCTCGGAATCCTCATCAAGGGACCCGAGGTGCTGGAGTCCACCCGCGGGGTCGACACCGTCGTCCTCGACAAGACCGGCACCGTCACCACCGGCCGGATGACCCTGCTCACCGTGCACACCACCGCTGACACCGAGGAGGACGACGTACTGCGCCTGGCCGGTGCCCTGGAGCACGCCTCGGAGCACCCGGTCGCCCGCGCGATCGCCGACGGGGCGCTGGAGCGGCTGGGCGGCGCCCTGCCCACCCCCGAGGACTTCGCCAACGTCCCGGGCCTCGGCGTGCAGGGCGTCGTCGACGGCCACGCGGTCCTCGTCGGCCGGGAGCGGCTGCTCGCCGAGTGGGCGATGGCCCTTCCGGCGGACCTGGCCCGTGCCAAGGGCGAGGCGGAGACGTCCGGGCGGACCGCGGTCGTCGTCGCCTGGGACGGGGAGGCGCGGGCGGTCCTGGAGGTCGCGGACGCGGTGAAGGAGACCAGCGCCGAGGCGATCGGCCGACTGCGCGCGCTGGGGCTGACGCCGGTACTGCTGACCGGGGACAACCGTGCCGTGGCCGCCTCCGTGGCCCGCGAGGTCGGCATCGCCCCCGGGGCCGTCTTCGCCGAGGTGCTGCCCCAGGACAAGGTCGATGTGGTCAAGCGCCTCCAGGGTGAGGGGCGTTCGGTCGCGATGGTCGGCGACGGCGTCAACGACGCCGCCGCGCTCGCCCAGGCCGACCTGGGGCTCGCCATGGGCACCGGCACCGACGCCGCCATCGAGGCCGGCGACCTCACCCTGGTCCGCGGCGACCTGCGCGCCGCCGCCGACGCGATCCGGCTGGCCCGCAGGACGCTGGGCACGATCAAGTCCAACCTGTTCTGGGCCTTCGCCTACAACGTCGCCGCGCTGCCGCTCGCCGCGGCCGGACTCCTCAACCCGATGATCGCCGGTGCGGCCATGGCCCTCTCCTCGGTCTTCGTCGTCGCCAACTCGCTGCGCCTGCGGTCCTTCCGGGCCGCGGGCTGAGCGGGCCACCGGCACGCCGGAGGCGGCGTCGGCGTCGGCGTCGGCCGAGTGCATCCGCCCGGCCCCGTTCCACGCGCGGTCCACGTCCCCCGGACGGCCCCACCGACGCGCCTCGGGGCACCGAGACGGACCAGGATGGTGCGGCGAGGACCACGCCACGTACCCGGCCGGCCCACGGAGCAGAAGCCGATGAACGAACCGACCAGAGCCGACGGGGACGACGACACCGGCGGCCCGCCGGACCCGCTGCCCGCCCCGCGACTGGCCCCCGGCCGGGCCCTCGGCGCCGTGCTCGGCGACCTGCGTGCCGTCGACGGCGCGCTGTACGCGGCGGTCGCCGCCACCTCCACGCCCACGCTCGACCGGGCGCTGCGCCGCCTCTCCCACGCCGCGGACCATTCGAAGGTCTCCCTCGGGATCGCCGCCGCCCTCGCCCTGAGCGGGGCGCGGGCGCGCAGGGCCGCGCTCGTCGGGGCCGGGGCGGTCGCCGTGGCCTCGGCCTCGACGAACCTGCTGGGCAAGCGGCTGGTGCGCAGGGCGCGGCCGGACCGGGAGTCGGCGCGGGTGACGGTGGACCGGTACGTGCCCATGCCCGCGTCGGCGTCCTTCCCGTCGGGCCACACGGCCGCGGCGGTCGCGTTCGCCACCGCGGTCGGCGTCGTCCTGCCCGCCGCCGCCGTCCCCTTGGGCGCGCTGGCGAGCGCCGTCGGCTACTCCCGGGTCCACACCGGCGTCCACTACCCCGGCGACGTCGCCGCGGGCGCCGTCGTGGGCATCGCCAGCGCGGCGGCGGCGCTGGCCGCGGCAGCCGCCGCCCCGGTCCCGGGCGTGCGGTCGGTCTACTCGGCGCCGACGGCGCCGCAGACCGGCGTCGGACCCCGGTAGCCGCTGCTGGGGCCGCAGACTCACGGAGTGTCGCGGCACGGCGGCCCGCACCCGGGGTCCCCGCCGGCAAAGCCCCTGGCTCGTGCGGGGCCAGGGGCCTCACGCTCCGTGCACCCCCCGGATCGGGCCCGCGCCCCTCACGCTCCGTGCACCCCCGGGCGACGGCGCTCCTGGTGCCCTTTCCGCCCGGCTGTGGAAACGTCCGGATCATGGCCCACCTGTCCCACGGCGCCCACGGCAGGTCTCCGACCCGCGGGCGGCGCTGGTCCGCGTTCCGGCAGTCGCCGTTCTGGCCGGCCACGGTGCTGGTGCTGATCCTCGCCGCCGCCGCCGGTCTCTTCGCGGGCTCGTACACCTACTCGATGGCCGACCCGACGCCGCGCTCGATCCCGACAGCGGTGGTCGGCTCGTACGACGAGGCCCGCAGCCGGGCCTATCTGGACGGCCTTGAGCAGGCCCTGAACGCCTCGGTGAAGGTGCACACCTACGACACCCGGTCCGCGGCGGTCGGGGCGCTGGAGGACCAGGAGGTCTTCGCGATCTTCGAGTTGCGCGAAGGGGGACGGACCGCCGTCCTCGACCTGTCCAGCGCGTCGGGCGCCTCGGTCGCCGAAGTCCTGTCCGACGCGGCACCGGCAGTGGGCCGGAAGACGGGCGTCCAGGTCACCGTCCGGGACATCAACCCCCTCCAGGAGGGCGACCCACGGGGGCTGGCGATCTTCTACATCTCCCTCGCCGCGGTGATCATCGGTTTCGTCGGGGCGATCCAGCTCAGCGTGCACGCGCGGTCGCTGGTCCCCTTCGAGCGCATCCTGTTCACGATGGCCTACGCGCTGCTCGGCGGCTTCGCCATCGCCGCGACGGTGGACTGGCTGCTGGACGCGCTCGACCTGCCGTTCGCGGAGTCGTGGCTGATCCTGGCGCTCACGCTGTTCACCTCCGGCATGGTCTTCTCCATGTTCAACACCCTGTTCGGGCGCTGGGCGATGCTGCCGACCTGGGGGCTGATGGTGCTCCTCGGCAATCCCTCGTCCGGCGGCGCGGTGTCATGGCCGCTGCTGCCGTCCCCGCTGGGGGTGATCGGCCAGTGGCTGCCGCCGGGCGCCTCGGTCAACGCGCAGCACACGGCGGTGTACTTCCAGGGCCATCAGCACGTGTTCCCGTTCCTGGTGCTGGGCGGATGGGCCCTGTTGTCCTGCGCGGTCTTCTGGATCTGGCGTCACCGGCACCCCGGCGGGCGCGAGAAGGAGCCGGCGGCGGCGGAGGAGTCCTGAGGCGGCGGCACCCCTGACCTCAGTCGAGTGGCCTCAGTCGAGTTCCTCCCGCACCGTAGCGGCGATGCGGGTGAGCGCGGCCCCGAGGTGACGGCGCTGAGCGGCGGTCAGCGGATCGAACACGAGCCGCTTCACCAGCGCGACGTGCTCCGGCGCGCTCTCGACGAGCTTCTGACGGCCGGCGTCGGTCAGGGTGGCCAGGGTGTACCGGCCGTCTCCGGGGTCGGGGCGGCGGGCGACCCAGTGGCGGGACTCGAAACGGTCCATCACCTTCGACAGCCGGGGCTGGGTGCTGTCGCTGACCCGGGCCAGTTCGCTGAGACGCATCGTGGCCTCCTGAGCCATGGACAGCTGGGCCAGCACCCCGTACTCGAAGTTGGAGATGCCCGCGTCGCGCTGCAGCTGGCGGTCGAGGGCTGCCGGGAGGGCGATGACGACCGTGCGCAGCGCCTGCCACAGGTCCTGCTGGTCGTCGTCGAGCCAGGGTGACTGGGTGTCCATGGGTCTCATCATACTTGCCCGGGCAACCTGAATCACTTGCCTGGGCAAGTCTAATTGGGTTAGCTTCACACTTGCCTCGGCAAGTAAAAATACTTGCCTGAGCAAGTCAATAGTCCTTTGACGCCCTGGCGAGGACGTCAGGCATACCCTGAGGAACTGCCATGAAGGCCATACGTTTCCACGAGTTCGGCAGCAGCGGCGTCCTGCGCTACGAGGAGGTCGACCGTCCGGTCCCCGGCCCCGGGCAGGTGCTGGTGCGCGTGACGGCCACGTCGTTCAACCCCGTCGACGACCACATCCGCGCCGGTGTCCTGGCCAAGATGATCCCGATCGCGCTCCCCTACGTGCCGGGGATCGACCTGGCGGGCACCGTCGCCGAACTCGGCGCCGGCGTCACGGGCCCGGAGGTGGGCGACCGGGTCGTGGCGATGCTCCCCCTCGACTCCGCCGGAGGTGCCGCCGAGTACGTGCTCGCTCCGGCCGCGTCCGTGGCCCCGGCCCCCCGGACGACCGAGTTTGCCGACGCGGCCGCGCTGCCGCTGACCGGTCTGGCGGCCTGGCAGACGGTGTTCGAACTCGCCGGGCTGAAGCCCGGACAGACCGTCCTGGTCAACGGGGCGGGGGGTGCGGTGGGCAGCCTCGTCGTGCAGCTCGCCGTCGACGCGGGCGCGAAGGTGACCGCGGTGGACGCGCCGACGCACGCCGACCGCCTCCGGGACTACGGCGCGGACCGCGTCGCCGGCCCTCTCGACCTCGCCGCGGGCCCGGCCGCCGTGGGCGGTCCGTTCCAGGCCGTGGTGAACCACGTCCGCGTCTCCCCCGAAGAGCTGGCACGGCTGACGGAGTACGTCGCCGACGGCGGGGTCGCGGCGAGCACGGCCGGCCCGATTCCCGAGGATCCCGCCCGGGGCGTGCGGAGCGCGAGCCTGTGGGTCCGGAGCGACGGAGCCCAGCTGGCCGAGCTGGTGGCCAAGGTGGACGCGGGCAGGCTCCGGCTGCACGTCGCCGCGCGCCGCCCGGTGGCCGAGCTGGCCGCCGTGCACGAGGACGCCGGCGCCGGACGGCTGCCCGGCAAGACGGTCGTCCTCGTTCCCTGACCGCGCCCGGACGGACCGGCCGCCCGCCGTTCACTCCCCGTCGGCGGGCGGCCCGGAATCCGGGCCCGCCCGACCGCCCCGTCTGTTCCGAACGCGGCCCGGCTGCGATCATGAGGACGGAGTTTCCGCCTTCGGTTGGTTGGAGTGCACATGGCCCTCGACGTCGACGCGATCCGCGCGCAGATACCCGCCCTGAAGTCCGGCTCCGCCCGTTTCGACGCGCCGGGCGGCACCCAGACCCCGCAGCCGGTGATCGACGCCATCGGCGAGGCGCTGGCCGGCCCACTGGCCAACCGGGGCCGGACGACCGAGGGTGAGCGCAACGCGGACGGCATCGTCGCGGACGCCCGGAGCGCGCTCGGCGACCTGCTGGGCACCGAGCCGCGGGGGATCGTCCTAGGCCGCAGCGCCACCCAGCTCGCCTACGATCTCTCGCGGACGCTCGCCAAGGCGTGGGGGCCCGGCGACGAGGTGGTCGTCACCCGCCTCGACCACGACTCCAACATCCGGCCCTGGATCCAGGCGGCCGAGGCGGTGGGCGCGAGCGTACGGTGGGCGGACTTCGACCCGGTCACCGGGGAGCTGCTTCCCGAGCACATCGAGGCGGTGCTCTCCCCGCGCACCCGGCTGGTCGCCGTGACGGCCGCCTCCAACCTGATCGGCACCATGCCCGACCTGCCGGCCGTCGCCCGTCTGGCGCACGGAGTCGGCGCACTGCTGCACGTGGACGCCGTGCACTACGCCTCGCACGCGGTCGTCGACCCGGCGGCGCTCGGCGCGGACACGCTGGTCTGCTCGCCGTACAAGTTCCTCGGGCCGCACCTGGGCGTGCTGGCGGCGCGGCCCGAGTTCCTGGAGACACTGCGCCCGGACAAGCTGCTGCCGTCCAGCGACGCCGTCCCCGAGCGGTTCGAGCTGGGCACGCTGCCGTACGAACTGCTGGCCGGCACCCGTGCCGCGGTGGATTTCCTCGCCGGTCTGGAACCGGACGCGCCCGGCGGCCGCAGGGAGCGGCTCGTCGCCTCCTTCACCGCGCTGGAGACGCACGAGGACGCGTTGCGCCGGCGGATCGAGGCAGGGCTGGCGGACCTCGGCACCATCACCGTCCACTCCCGCGCCGCCCGGCGCACGCCCACCCTGCTGTTCACCGTGGCGGGCCTGCGCCCGGCCGAGGTGTACCGGCGGCTCGCCGGGCAAGGGATCGACGCGCCCGCCGGCACCTTCTACGCGCTGGAGGCCTCGCGCCGCCTGGGCCTGGGCGACGAGGGCGCGGTCCGCGTCGGCCTGGCGCCCTACACCAGTGCCGACGACGTGGACCGGCTCCTGACGGCCCTCGCCGCTCTCCCCACCGGCTGACCGGGAGTCCCGGCGTCCGGGCTCACCCCAGCGGCACCGTCACCTCACCCGCGCCGCGCGCGCTCACGCCGCCCGCGACCCGCACGGTGAACGGCCGGTCGGTGCCGGTGGCGGTGACCCGCAGGACGTCGCCGTCGCGGCGCACGCGGAAGGTGGCGGCCGGGGTGCCCAGCAGGTCGGGCGCGGTGACCTCGGTCGCGTAGTCCGCGCCGACGGGCGGGTGGACCAGCAGGGTCGGGTCGTCCAGCCAGTCGCCGTCGGGGCGCCGGTCGTCGGAGGCCAGCGGCAGGACGGCGCCCTCGCGGACGTAGAGCGGCAGGCTGTCGAAGGCGTGCCGTTCGGTGCGCCAGGCCGGGCCCGTGACGCGCTCGCCGGTCAGGAGGTGGGTCCAGGTGCCCTCGGGGAGGTAGACCTCCACCTCGCCGTCCTCGGTGAAGACCGGGGCGACCAGGAGGTCGGGGCCGAGCATGTACTGGCGGTCCAGCGGGCGGCAGCCGGGGTCGTGCGGGAACTCCAGGAGCATCGGACGCATCATCGGCACGCCGGTGCGGTGGGCCTCGGCGGCGACGCCGTACAGGTACGGCATCAGGCGGTGTTTGAGGAGGGTGAACCGGCGGGCGACGTCGACCGCCTCCTCGCCGAACTCCCAGGGCACCCGGTAGGACGAGGAGCCGTGCAGCCTGCTGTGCGAGGAGAGCAGGCCGAAGGCCAGCCAGCGGGTGAAGACCGCGGCGTCGGGCGTGCCCTCGAAGCCCCCGATGTCGTGGCTCCAGAAGCCGAAGCCGCTCAGGGAGAGCGACAGTCCGCCCCGCAGCGACTCGGCCATCGCCTCGAAGGACGACCAGCAGTCACCGCCCCAGTGGACGGGGTACTGCTGCCCGCCCGCGGTCGCCGAGCGGGCGAAGAGGACCGCCTCGCCCTGGCCGCGTTCCTTCTCCAGGAGTTCGAAGACGGTGCGGTTGAAGAGGTGGGTGTAGTAGTTGTGCATGCGCTGCGGGTCGGAGCCGTCGTGCCAGACGACGTCGGTGGGGACGCGCTCGCCGAAGTCGGTCTTGAAGGAGTCCACGCCCTGGTCGAGCAGGGGTTTGAGCTTCCCGGCGAACCAGTCGCGGGCGGCGGGGTCGGTGAAGTCGACCAGGCCCATCCCGGCCTGCCACAGGTCCCACTGCCAGACGTCGCCGTCCGGCCTGCGGACCAGGTGCCCGAGGGCGGCGGCCTCGTCGAAGAGCGGGGACTTCTGGGCGATGTAGGGGTTGATCCAGACGCTGACCTTCAGTCCCTTCGCCTTGAGCCGGGCGAGCATGCCCTCCGGATCGGGGAAGACGTCCGGGTCCCACTGGAAGTCGCACCACTGGTACTCGCGCATCCAGAAGCAGTCGAAGTGGAAGACGCTCAGCGGGATGCCGCGTTCGGCCATGCCGTCCACGAAGGACGTCACGGTCCGCTCGTCGTACGACGTGGTGAAGGACGTGGTGAGCCAGAGGCCGAAGGACCAGGCCGGGGGGAGGGCGGGACGGCCGGTGAGGGCGGTGTAGCGGGTCAGGACGTCCTTGGGGGTGGGCCCGGCGACGACGTAGTACTCCAGCGTCTGGTCCTCGACGCTGAACTGCACCTGGCCCACGGACTCGGAGCCCACCTCGAAGGAGACCGCGCCGGGGTGGTTGACGAAGACGCCGTAGCCGCGCGAGGAGAGGTAGAACGGGATGTTCTTGTAGGCCTGCTCGCTGCTGGTGCCGCCGTCGGCCTGCCACATGTCGACGACCTGGCCGTTCTTGACGAACGGGGTGAAGCGTTCACCCAGTCCGTAGACCTGCTCGCCGACGCCGAGCGAGAGGCGGCTCAGCATGTGGTGGGCGCCGTCGCCGGTGGTGGCGAAGGCGGTGCCCTTGGCGTTCGCCCGGGTCAGCTCGCGTCCGTCCGCGTCGTGGAAGGTCAGGCCCCAGGGGCCGGCGCGGTCCAGCCGGAGAGTGAGCGGGCCGCTGGTCAGCTCGGTGACGGTGCCGTCCTGGCGCACCGCGCCGGCGCCGTCGGCCGGGTCCGCTAGGACGAAGTCGGGGCCGGGCCCGCGTTTTCCGGCGTGATGGGTGACGCGGACGCCGATGACCCCCTCGGCGGGCGAGAAGCATTCGACCGTGAGCAGCGGCGCGTTGAGCGTGTCCCCCCGCCGCGCCACCTTCTTCACGGCGGCATAGGTGGTGAAGCGCTTCGATTCCGGGCGTACATCGCGTACCTCGGTGGCGTACGAGAGATGCACACCCTCACGGATGAGCCAGAAGCCGTCGGTGAACTTCATGATCTTCCTCGGGTGGGGCGGGAGCTGTCGGATGGGGAGCGCAGAAGCCGTCGCACAGCAAGTTGATCGTACACAGAACCCCTCCCGGTTCCGAGGTGTTCACGCCAACTCAGCCGACTTGAACAGGCATGATCACCGAAAACAACACCACCGTCACCGCGCGGAGCGAAGAGACCGGAGCTGCTTCGGTCTAGCGCGGGAGCGGTTCCGTGACGTATTAGTCATCCCATCAAACAAAACGGTCCGGCGGGGCAGCCGGACGGGACGACAGCAAGGGCCGCACCATGTCGAAGCGCTTCACCTCGCTTGCCACCGCTTCCGTGCTGGTCGCCGGGGCGGCGCTGGCCGGCTGCGGACAGCAGCGCGACGCGGACGTGTACACCGTGATGAATTCCTCGACCGACGAGTCCTACCACCGCTGGGACGCCGAGGCGATGGCTCGCTGCGGGGAGCGGCTGGGGATCACCATCGAGCAGCAGAGCGTTCCGGCGGCGCAGGTGATGACGAAGGCGCTGCGCATGGCGTCGTCCAAGTCGCTGCCGGACATCGTGCAGTTCGACGCGTCCGAGATGCCGACGTTCGCCGAGGCGGGCGGTCTGGTCGACCTCGGGACCCTCGGGCTCAGTACCGACGGCATACCCGACGGCATCGTCGATTTCGGCTCCTACGAGGGGACGTACTACGGCGCGGCCCGGTCGGTGAACACCCTCGCCCTGTTCTACGACAAGGACGTCCTCGACGAGGCGGGCGTGCGCGTGCCCACCACCTGGGCCCAGTTGCGGGAGACCGCGAAGCAGCTCACCCGGGGCGGGCGGTACGGACTGGCGCTCAGCGCGGGCGGCGCGGAGGACGGCGTCTTCCAGTTCCTGCCGTTCATGTGGTCCAACGGCGGCGACGAGACCGACCTGGACGGTCCCGAGGTGGTCGAGGCCCTCGACTACTGGAAGGGCCTGCTCACGGACGGCTCGCTCTCGAAGTCGACGGTCAACTGGACGCAGGCGGACGTCAACGACCAGTTCATGGCCGGCAACGCGGCGATGATGATCAACGGGCCGTGGCAGGTGGAGACCCTCAACAGCGACGAGTCGCTGCACTGGGGCATCGCGCCGGTCCCGGTCCCCCGAGCCGGCGACGACTCGGTGGGTCCCCTGGGCGGCGCCGTGCTCACCGTGCCCCACACCGGTGACGAGGCGCGGGAGAGGACGGCGGGGAAGATCGTGGCCTGTCTGTCGAGCGAGGAGGAGCAGCTCACCTACGCGCTCAACAGCTGGATGGTCCCGGCCAACGCCCGGGCCGCCGCCGCCTGGCGCGAACGGGTGCCCGAACTGGACTCCCTCGCCGACCAGGTGGCCGTCGCCCGGTCCCGGACGGCGCAGCTCGGCGCCGGCTGGTCGAGTGTGTCGCTCGCCCTGCAGAGCGCCTTCCAGTCCGCCCTGACCGGCCAGTCCAGTGAGTCCGCCCTGAAGCGCGCCCAGCAGCGGGCCACGAGCGGGAACTGAGGTACACCCCCATGACCACGCCCACCGTCTCCGCCCGCACCCGGCGCCGGCTCGCGCAGTGGGGGTTCGTCGCCCCCGCCGTCGTCTTCATGCTGCTGTTCTTCGGCTATCCGCTGGTCCGCAACGTCGTGATGAGCTTCCAGCACTACACGCCGAAGACCTTCTTCACCGGTGAGGCGCCCTTCAACGGGGCCGACAACTGGTCGGGCGTGTTCCAGGACGCGCTGTTCGGCAAGGCGCTGTGGCACACGCTGGTGTTCACCGCCGGGTCGCTGCTCGGGCAGTTCTGCGTCGGGCTGGCGCTCGCGGTCTTCTTCAGCCGCCGCTTCCCGCTGAACGGCGTGCTGCGCTCGCTGATCCTGCTGCCCTGGCTGGTGCCCATGGTGGTCTCCGGCATCGTGTGGCGGCGCATCCTCGACCAGGACACGGGCGTGCTCAACTCGTTCCTGGACACCCTCGGGGCGGGCGGTCACGCGCCCTGGCTGACCAGCCCGGACCTCGCCCTGCTGTCGGTCGTCCTGGTCAACGTCTGGATCGGCATCCCGTTCAACATGGTCATCCTGTACGGCGGTCTCCAGGAGATCCCGAAGGAGCTGCACGAGGCGGCCGCCCTGGACGGCGCGTCGGCGTGGCGGACCTTCCGCTCCGTCACGCTGCCGGTGCTCAGGCCGGTCGTCACGGTCGTGCTGGTGCTGGGGTTCATGTCGACGGTGAAGATCCTCGACCTGATCCTCGCCCTGACCGACGGCGGCCCGGCCGACGCCACGCAGACGCTCGGCACACTGACGTACCAGAACTCCTTCGTGCAGCTGGACTTCGGCGCGGGCGCCGTGGTCGGCAACGTACTCATCCTGATCTCCGCCGTGTTCGCGGTGTTCTATCTGCGGGCCAACCGCACCGAGGGGAAGTGACCGACGATGGCCACCCACACGCCCACCGCGTCCCGGCGCCGCTGGGGCTCCACCGTCGCCGGCGTGCTCGTCCTCGGTGTGATGCTCTTCCCGCTGTACTGGATGCTCAACACCGCGCTCCAGCCCGAGTCGGGGCTGCTCCGGGTCGACCCGGTGCCGGGCGGCCTCGACCTGTCCGGCTTCTCCAAGGCCATCCGCGACCAGGGCGGGCACCTGCTGACCTCACTGGCCGTCTCGCTCGGCGCGGTCGCCCTCTGCCTGGCGATCTCGGCGCCGGCGGCGTACGGGCTCGCGCGGTTCGGGCTGCGCGGCTCGCGCACCATCGTGTTCGGCACCCTGATCACCCAGATGGTGCCGGGCATCGTCATCGCCAACGCGCTCTACAACTCGTACGTCGACCTGGGCCTCGTCAACTCCTACTTCGGCCTGATGCTCGCGGACGCCTCGCTGGGCATCCCGTTCTCCATTGTGCTGATGCGCTCCTTCATGGTGTCGATCCCGGGCGAGGTGATCGAGGCCGCGCAGATCGACGGGGCCGGGCCGGTGCGGACGTTCGCGCGGGTGGTGCTGCCGATGAGCCGCAACTCGCTGATCACCTCGGGACTGTTCGCGTTCCTGTTCGCGTGGAGCGACTTCATGTTCGCGCTGACCCTGAACACGACCGACGAGGTCAAGCCCGTCACCCTGGGCATCTACCAGTACATCGGCGCGCACGTCGGCGACTGGGGCTCGGTCATGGCCGCCTCCGTGCTCTCCGCGGTACCGGCGGCGATCCTGCTCATCCTCGCCCAGAAGTACATCGCCGCCGGGATCACCGGCGGCTCCGTCAAATGACGGGGCGCGGGGCCGTGCCTTGCCGCGATCCCCGTTCGGCACTTAGCCTGACTTTGTGCCGCTGATAAACAAAACCCGATCGCACAGCGCCGTGCCGGGTCCCCGCGACGATCTCACCCGCCTGCGCATCGCCCTGACCGCCTTCTTCGCCCTCGACGGCTTCGTCTTCGCCGGCTGGGTGGTGCGGATCCCCGCCATCAAGGAGCAGACCGGGGCCTCCGCCAGCGCC
This sequence comes from Streptomyces sp. NPDC058985, assembly GCF_042740985.1. Classification (NCBI taxonomy): domain Bacteria; kingdom Bacillati; phylum Actinomycetota; class Actinomycetes; order Kitasatosporales; family Streptomycetaceae; genus Streptomyces; species Streptomyces sp. NPDC058985. The sequence goes on from NZ_JBHYJX010000008.1 coordinate 77,058, forward strand.
CTGGGGCTGGCCCTGCTCGGTGTCTCGGCCGGTGCCGTCGTCACCATGACGCTCACCGGCCGGCTGGTCCGCCGCTACGGCAGCCATCCCGTCACCGTCGCCTGCGCGGTCCTGCTCTGCCTGAGCATCGCCCTGCCCCCGCTCACCCACTCGGCGCTCGCCCTGGGCGCCGTACTCCTGGTCTTCGGCAGCGCGTACGGCGGGATCAACGTCGCCTTCAACAGTGCCGCCGTCGATCTGGTGGCCGTGCTGCGGCGGCCGATCATGCCGAGCTTCCACGCGGCGTTCAGTCTCGGCGGCATGGTCGGTGCCGGGCTCGGCGGGCTGGTCGCCGGGTCGCTGTCCCCGACGCGGCACCTGCTCGGCCTCACCATGCTCGGACTGCTCGTCACCCTCGTCGCGGGCCGCGCCCTGCTGCGCTGCGAACCCGCCGCGCCGCCCGACCGCCCGGCCGGGGACGACGGCTCCCCGCGCCGCCTCGACCGCCGCACCCGCCGCTTGGTCGTCACCTTCGGGCTGATCGCCCTGTGCACGGCGTACGGCGAGGGCGCCATGGCCGACTGGGGCGCCCTGCACCTGGAGCAGGACCTGGACGCCTCGCCGGGTCTGGCCGCGGCCGGCTACTCCTGCTTCGCCCTCGCCATGACCGTCGGCCGGCTGACCGGCACGACCCTGCTGGAGCGGCTGGGCCGGACCACCACGGTGGTGGCGGGCGGCACCACCGCCGTGGCCGGGATGCTGCTCGGCTCGCTCGCCCCGTCGGTGTGGGTCACCCTGTTCGGTTTCGCGATCACCGGGCTCGGACTCGCCAACATCTTCCCGGTCGCCGTCGAACGGGCCGGCGCCCTGGGCGGACCGAGCGGTGTGGCGACCGCGTCCACGCTGGGATACGGCGGCATGCTGCTCGGGCCGCCCGCGATCGGCTTCATGGCGGACTGGTTCTCCCTGCCGGCCGCGCTCACCAGTGTGGCCGCGCTCGCGGCGGTCGCGGTGCTCGTCGCGATGGCGACCCGGCGCGCGGCGGTGGAGGGCTGAGGCACGGGGACGGTCAGCGCACCAGCATCCGGTTCAGCACGCCCCGCTGCACCGGGAGCGCCGCGGCGTGCCGGGCCCGCCCCTCGGCGGTGAGCGCCACCCGCACGCCCCGCCGGTCCTCCGGGCACAGGGAGCGCTCGACGAGGCCGTCCCTCTCCAGGCGGGCGACCAGCCGGGACAGCGCGCTCTGGCTCAGATGGACCCGCTCGGAGATCTGCTGCACCCGGTAGCCGCAGGCCCCGTCGGCGTCCGGCGAGCCCGCCAGGATGTCGAGCACCTCGAAGTCGCTTCCGCAGAGCCCGTGTCGGTGCAGCGCGCGGTCGAGTTCGCACTGGGTCCTGGCGTGCAGTGCCAGCATGCCGCGCCACCGCGCGACGAGCGCCTGTTCGGACCTGTCCCCCGCCATGGGCGCACCGTAGCAGAGCGCACTCGGCCCGCGACCGGTCGCCGGACCGGCCGGATCTGCCAGACTTGCCGAATGGAGACATACGGGGGGCGGCGTACGCAGGGCGAGCGGGACGCGATGACGGTCGAGATCGGCTACGCGCTGTGCAGCGCGGCGTTCGCGGCGGCCGTGCTGTTCGGGGCCGTGGCGGGACCCGCGTATCTCTTCGGTCTGCCGGCCGGTGCGCGGGGTGCGCTCGTGGCCGCGGGGGCGGTGCTGGCCGTCGCGGTGTTCCTGGTGCGGGTGGTGAGTGTGCTGGTGCGGTTCGGACGCGGGGATCAGCCCAGCCAGCCCGGCCGTACCAACCCCGACTCATAGGCGAGCACGACCAGTTGGGCGCGGTCGCGGGCGCCCAGCTTGACCATGGTGCGGCTGACGTGGGTCTTGGCGGTGAGCGGGCTGACGACCAGTCTGCGGGCGATCTCCTCGTTGGACAGGCCGATGCCGACCAGGGCCATCACCTCCCGTTCCCGCTCGGTCAGCCGGGCCAACTCGCCTGCCGCCGCCGGCTCCTTGGACCGGGCGGCGAACTCGGCGATCAGACGCCGGGTCACGCCCGGCGACAGCAGCGCGTCGCCGTCCACCACCGCGCGCACGGCGCGCAGGAGTTCGTCGGGTTCGGTGTCCTTGACCAGGAAGCCGGAGGCGCCCGAGCGGATGGCCTCGAAGACGTACTCGTCGAGTTCGAAGGTGGTGAGCATGACGACCTTCACCTCCCGCAGGCCGGCGTCCCCGGTGATCCGGCGGGTCGCGGCCAGACCGTCGAGCAGGGGCATGCGGATGTCCATCAGGACGACGTCGGGGCGCAGTTCGCGGATCACGCGCACCGCCTCCTCGCCGTCGGCGGCCTCGGCGACCACCTCGATGTCCGCCTGGGCGTCCAGCAGGGCCCGGAATCCGGCCCGTACCAGTGACTGGTCGTCGGCGAGCAGTACGCGGATCACCGGTCCTCCTTCGTGTGCGCCACGTCGATCGGCAGCGCGGCGAGCACGCGGAAGCCGCCGTCGGCGCGCGGGCCCGCCTCGATGGTGCCACCCAGCGCCGCCGCCCGCTCCCGCATGCCGGCCAACCCGTTGCCGCTGCCGCCCGCGTCGGCGCCCGTCGCCGGTCCGTCGTCGTCGACGCGCAGCCGCAGCGTGCGGCCGTCCCGGTCGAGGCGCACGCGCGCGTGCCGCGAACCCGAGTGCCGCACCACGTTGGTGAGCGCCTCCTGGACGATGCGGAAGGCCGCCAGGTCGGTACCGGGCGACAGTCGCGGCGACTCCCCCTCGACCTCGACGGTGAGGCCCGCACTCGCCGCCTGCTCGACCAGTTCGGGAAGCCGGTCGAGGCCGGGGGCCGGTGCGCGCGGCGCGTCTCCGGGGGTGCGCAGGGCGTCGAGGACCTGCCGCACCTCGCCGAGCGCCTCCTTGCTCTGGTCCTTGATGGTGGTGAGCGCGGTGCGCGCCTGCTCCGGGTCGGAGTCGAGGAGGGCGAGTCCGACGCCCGCCTGCACGTTGATCACGGAGATGCTGTGCGCGAGGACGTCGTGCAGCTCACGGGCGATCCGCAGCCGCTCCTCGTCCGCACGGCGCTTCGCCGCCTGGGCCCGTTCGGCCCGCTCCCGCGCCCACTGCTCGCGCCGGGTCCTGGCCAGCTCTGACAGCGCCACGATCGCCACCACCCAGGTGGCGATCACGATCTCCTCTCCCCAGGAGGCGGCGGAGTCACCGGACGGCGGCAGCCAACGGTAGAGCCAGTGCGACACCAGGGCGTGCCCGGCCCACAGCGCGGCCATCGCCGTCCACGCGGCCCGGCGGTGCCCGGTGACGACGGCGCTGAAGCAGGCCACCGCGACGGCCACGAACACCGGCCCGTACGGGTACCCCGCACCCAGGTAGATCAGCGTGGCTGCCGCCGTGCCGAACACCACGGGCACCGGGTGGCGCTGCCGCCACAGCAGGGCGGCCCCGGTGACGAACAGCAGCGCCCGCGCGAGGGGGTCCAGGCCGGCCCGCTCGCCCGCCTGGGCGTGCGCGGCGAAGTTGGAGCCGATCAGCACGAACGCCGTGATCAGCGCGGTGGAACGCCAGGGCCACCGGGGGCGGAGCGCCTCGTCGTCCCGCCGGTCCCACCACGGGGGTCCGTGCCGCCACCACTGCGGTGGCCCACCGCGGCGCTCGCGCTGTCCGTCCATGCCGCCACGCTAGACGCCGGGTGCCTGCGGCGGCGTCAGCCGGGCGTGGTGATCACGGGTACTCCCGGGGAAGTACGGCGCGGCTCCGCCGGTGGGGCGGCCGTGAGTGGGGGCTTCTGACGGTGGGCGGGTGCGGGTGTGCGGTGGCTGGGCGCGCAGTTCCCCGCGCCCCTGGGTGGGTCCGCGCGACGCCCCCTCCAAGGGCGAGCCGTGTCAGGAAGCGTCCTCGGGCGTGGGCCGTCGGTCCATGGCCGTCAGTGCCCGCTGGGCCAGCGGGTGGCCGCGGACCAGTTCGCCCAGGGACGTCGATCCCTGCGTGATGTCCTTGAACGCCTTCCAGGCCGGGCGGAAGCCGGTCAGGGCCGCGTGGAAGAGACCGGGGCGGCGCTCGAACACCGTCAGCATCCGCTTGCCGACGCTCATCTCCACGCCGAGGCCCGCCTTGATGGCGAAGGCGTAGTTGAGCGCCTGCCTGCGCGCGTCCACCGCGTCGTGCGCCTCCGAGATCCGCACCGCCCACTCCCCCGCGAGCCGGCCGGACCGCAGCGCGAAGGAGATGCCCTCGCGGGTCCACGGCTCCAGGAGGCCCGCCGCGTCGCCGCAGACCAGGACCCGGCCGCGGGAGAGCGGCGAGTCGTCCGCGCGGCAGCGCGTCAGATGGCCGGAGGAGATGCTCGGCTCGAAGCCGGCGAGTCCGAGCCGGCCGACGAAGTCCTCCAGGTACCGCTTGGTCGCCGCGCCCTCGCCCCGCGCCGAGATCACCCCGACGGTGAGTGTGTCGCCCTTGGGGAAGACCCAGCCGTAACTGCCGGGCATCGGCCCCCAGTCGATGAGGACGCGGCCCTTCCAGTCCTCGGCGACCGTGTCCGGCACCGGGATCTCCGCCTCCAGGCCGAGGTCGACCTGGTCCAGCTTCACCCCGACGTGCGCGCCTATCCGGCTGGCGCTGCCGTCCGCGCCGACGACCGCGCGTGCCAGCACCGTCTCCCCGCCCTGGAGGACGACGGCGACGGTGCGCCGGTCCGGGACCGCCGACCCGTGCTGCTCCACCCGGGCCACCGTCGCCCCGGTGCGCACCTCGGCGCCCGCCTTCTGCGCGTGCTCGACGAGCTGCTGGTCGAACTCGGGCCGGTTGATCAGCCCGAACAGCATCTGCCGGGAGCGCCGGGTCCGGGTGAAGCGTCCGTTGTTCGAGAACGTCACGGCGTGCACCCGGTCCCGGAAGGGCAGCTCGAAGCCGGGCGGAAGGGTGTCCCGCGAGGGACCGATGATGCCGCCGCCGCACGTCTTGTAGCGGGGCAGCTCCGCCTTCTCCAGCACCAGCACGCGGCGCCCCGCGACCGCCGCCGCGTAGGCGGCCGAGGCCCCTGCCGGTCCCGCGCCCACCACGACGACGTCCCAGACCTGACGCGCGTCGTCCGCCGAAGAGTTCTCGCTGCTCACGATGGTCTACTGCTCCGATCAAACCGCATGCCGCACCTGACCCCCGCATCCTACGGCGGCCATCGCCGCAGGCCACTGTGGGAGGATCGGCCCGTCAATCCAAGTACTCCTTGGTACAACGTCGCACCCACAAGGAGCGTGCCCATGTCGTCGAATCCGGTCGCCGAGACCGTCTCCTCGCTGCTGCCCCGCGCGAAGGAGGAACTCGCCGCGCTGGTGGCCTTCAAGTCGGTGGCGGACTTCGACCAGTTCCCGCGCAGCGAGAGCGTCGGCGCCGCCAACTGGATAGCGTCGGCCCTGCGCGCCGAGGGATTCCAGGACGTGGACCTGCTCGACACACCGGACGGCACCCAGTCGGTGTACGGGTACCTGCCCGGGCCCGAGGGCGCGAAGACGGTGCTGCTCTACGCGCACTACGACGTGCAGCCGCCACTGGACGAGGCCGGCTGGGTCACGCCGCCGTTCGAGCTGACCGAGCGGAACGGCCGCTGGTACGGGCGCGGCGCGGCCGACTGCAAGGGCGGTGTGCTGATGCACCTGCTGGCGCTGCGCGCGCTCAAGGCGAACGGCGGCGTGCCGGTGCACGTCAAGGTGATCGCCGAGGGTTCGGAGGAGCAGGGCACGGGCGGTCTGGAGCGGTACGCCGAGGCGCACCCGGAGCTGCTGGCCGCGGACACCATCGTCATCGGCGACGCGGGCAACTTCCGGGTCGGCCTGCCGACGGTCACCTCGACGCTGCGCGGCATGACCCTGGTACGCGTGCGCGTGGACACCCTGGAAGGCAACCTGCACTCCGGCCAGTTCGGCGGTGCGGCGCCCGACGCGCTGGCCGCCCTGATCCGCGTACTGGACTCGCTGCGCGCCGAGGACGGCTCCACGACCGTCGACGGGCTGGCGGCGGACAGCGCGTGGGAGGGCCTGGCATACGACGAGGAGCAGTTCCGCCGGGACGCGCGGGTGCTGGAGGGCGTGGAGCTGATCGGCTCCGGTGCGGTCGCGGACCGGATCTGGGCCCGCCCCGCCGTCACGGTGATCGGCATCGACTGCCCGCCGGTCGTCGGCGCCACCCCGTCGGTGCAGGCCGGCGCCCGCGCGCTGGTGAGCCTCAGGGTGCCGCCGGGCGTGGACGCCGCCGAGGCCACCAAGCTGCTCCAGGCGCACCTGGAGGCGCGCACGCCGTGGGGTGCCCGGGTCGGCGTCGAACAGATCGGCCAGGGCCAGGCGTTCCGCGCCGACACCTCCAGCCCGGCGTACCAGGCCATGGCGGACGCGATGGCGGTGGCGTACCCCGGCGAGGAGATGCAGTACGCCGGTCAGGGTGGCTCCATCCCGCTGTGCAACACCCTGGCGGCGCTGTACCCGGAGGCCGAGATCCTGCTGATCGGCCTGAGCGAGCCGGAGGCGCAGATCCACGCGGTGAACGAGAGCGTGTCCCCGCAGGAGCTGGAGCGGCTGTCGGTCGCCGAGGCGCTGTTCCTGCGCAACTACGCGGCGAGCTGAGCCGGGGCTGCTCGGGTTCTGCCGTCGGCAGAGGGGCCTCGCCACCACGCGGGGCCCTGCCTACGGTCGTCCCATGGACGTCATCGAGCTACTGCCGCGTCTGCACCTGCTGCGCTTCCCGGTCGGCCAGGCCTTCCTCTGGCGCGACGGCGACGACCTGACACTGATCGACGCGGGGCCGGCCGGGGCCGGTGCGGGCATCGTCGCGTGGGCCGGCTCCTTCGGGCGTGTACGGCGTGTCGTCCTCACCCACTTCCACGAGGACCACGTGGGCGGGGCACAGGAGGCCGCCGCGCTCACCGGGGCCGAGGTGGTGGCACACACCCTGGAGGCACCCGTCGTGCGCGGTGAGGTGCCGGGTCCGCCGCCCGTGTACGAGGACTGGGAGCGTCCGCTGCACGAGAACGCGCTGCGGCTGCTCCCCCAGGGCGGCTTCGACCGGCCGGCGCGGGTGACCGAGGTGTCCGACGGCGACGTCCTGGACTTCGGCGGCGGGGCGCGGGTCGTGCACGCGCCCGGCCACACGGACGGAAGCATCGGGCTGCACCTGCCTCGGCACGGTGTGCTGTGCACGGGGGACGCCGTCGCCGCGTCGCCGGACGACGGCAGGGTGGTCCTCGGCGTGTTCAACACCGACCGGGACCGGGCCGTCGCCTCCTTCGGGCGTCTGGCCGCCCTCGACTCGGAGGTGGTCTGCTTCGGTCACGGGGATCCGGTGACCGTCCGGGCCGGCCGGACGCTGCGGGAGTCGGCACGGAGCTACGGGGTGGCCCTCTGACGTCAGCCGACGGGGATGCCCGCCTCCAGGTAGAGGGCGGCTCCGCGTTCCCGGGCCCGCAGCGCCCAGCGCAGCCGCTCGTAGCGGACCGGGGGCAGCAGGCCGGCCGCCTCGTCCTCGGTGACGAAGCGCCAGTCGCGCAGTTCCTGGCCGGGGAGCAGCACCCGGCCGGCGTCGGCGGAGTCGAGCCGTCCGCCGTCGAAGAGGAGCCGCAGACCGCCGTAGGCGGGGGGTGCGGGCCGTTCCCAGTCGACGACCAGCAGGGCGGGCGCGTCGGCGAGGCGGATGCCGGTCTCCTCGTGGACCTCGCGCACGCCCGCGCGGGCGGGCGCCTCGCCGGGCTCGACGACCCCGCCGGGGAACTCCCAGCCCGGCTTGTAGGTGGGGTCGACCAGCAGCACGCGGTCCCGCTCGTCGAAGAGCAGGACACCGGCGGCGACGGTCTCCCCCGTGGGTTCCGGAGTCTGCACGATCTCGCAGGCCCGCGCGGCGCCGGTGCCGACGGCCTCGGCGACCCGGGCGGCGGCCTCGTACGGGGTGAGGGTGCCGGTGTCGACCGGGTGGGCGTCGGCCGTGAGCCAGGAGGCGAGGGCTGACCGGTAGGGCTCGATGTTGTCGTACGACCACTGCCGCACGCGTATCTCGCCGTCGGGCGGGCCCTCCGGTGTCCCGCGGCGCGCTATCCGCTCCCGCAGGATCGTTTCGGCCGGGGCCAGCAGGACGTGCCTGACCTCGATCCGGCGGGCGGCGAGACCGCCGAAGATCTCGTCCCGGTACTCCTGGCGGAGCAGGGTCATCGGGACCACGAGGGTCCCGCCCAGCTCGGCGAGCATCGCGGCCGCCGTGTCGATCACCAGGCGGCGCCAGATCGGCAGGTCCTGGAAGTCGCCCACCTCGGCCAGGCGTTTGGGCGGCAGCAGGTGTGCGAGTGCTCCGCCGATGATCTCGGGGTCGAAGAGCGTGCTGTTCGGGATCAGTTCGATCAGTTCCCGTGCGGTGGTGGTCTTCCCCGCACCGAACGCGCCGTTGATCCAGACGACGGTCACAGGTCCCCCTCTTCTGTTGGCCCCCTGTGGCTTGCCCGTTCCACCCTGCCACGGAAACCAGGCCCAGTTGAGGGCGTACGACAGCGGCGCCGGCGCCCCCGGGGAGAGGGGAGCCGGCGCCGTGGGTGCGAAGGGCGCGGCGGGCGTCAGTCCAGCTGTCCCAGGGCGTCGTCGTCCGGGGTCAGGCTCTCGGTGGCCACCGTGTCCTGGGCGGTGCTGACGGTGTCCTGCACGTCGAGGCCGAGCGGAAGTTCGCTCGGCGCGTCGTGAGACGGAGTGACGGCCGCGACGACGAAGCCGGTGGCGAGGGAGGCGAGGGCGAGCATGCTGCGCTTCTTCATGCCCCGTTCAACTGCGGGGCGACGCCATGGTCACGGGTGCGCCCCGGGAAGCGTCGGTCCAGCCCGCTCTCCCGGCATCGGCCAGCGGCGACCGGCCAATCCTCCGTCGCCCGGCGGGGGGCCACGCGGTCGCCCCGGTGCGCCGGCGGCTCAGACGTGCGCCGCCGTCACCCCGGTCACCCTGGTCAGCGCTGCCGACGCCGCCCCCACGAGGCCCGCGTCCGTGCCCATCTGGGCGGGGACGACCACCAGGCGCTGGACGAAGGAGAGGGTCGCGTAGTCGGTCAGGGCCTTGCGCAGGGGGGTGAAGAGGACGTCGCCCGCCTTGCCCACGCCGCCGCCCACCACGGCGATATCGATCTCGACCAGGGTCGCGGTGGCGGCGATACCGGCGGCCAGTGCCTGCGCGGCGCGCTCGAAGGAGGCGACCGCGACGGGGTCGCCCAGGCGGGCGGCGGCGGCGACCGCGGCGGCGGAGGTGTCCCCGTCCGGGCCGGGCCGCCAGCCGCCGTCCAGGGCGCGCCGGGCGATGTTGGGGCCGCTCGCTATGCGCTCGACGCAGCCGCGGGCACCGCACGGGCAGGGGTCCCCGTCCAGGTCCACGCTGATGTGACCGATGTGGCCGGAGTTGCCCGTCGGGCCGGGGTGCAGCCGGCCGCCCAGTACCAGTCCGCCGCCGACACCCGTCGAGACCACCATGCACAACGCGTTGTCGTGCCCGCGCGCGGCGCCCTGCCAGTGTTCGGCCGCCGTGATGGCCACCCCGTCGCCGATCAGCTCGACGGGCAGCTCGCCGACAACTTCCCGGACCCGTCGGACCAGCGGGTAGTCGCGCCAGCCGGGCACGTTCACCGGGCTGACGGTACCGGCGGAGGCGTCCACCGGGCCCGCGCTGCCGATCCCGACGGCCGTGACCCGCCCCCACAGCGCCGACGCCGTCAGCTCCGCGAGCACGGCCTCGACGGCCCGCATCACGGTGCCGCCGTCCTCCCGGGCAGGCGTCGCACGCTGGGCGCGCGCGTGGATGCGGCCGTCGCCGTCCACCAGCGCGCCGGCGATCTTGGTGCCGCCGATGTCCAGCGCTGCCACTAGGTCGGTGTGCATCAGAGTCGGATCTCCCCGTCGGACCGAAAACGAAAAAAGAAAGCGAAAAAGGCGAACACAAGCGCGCACCGTGGACCGGTCCCAGGTGGGGGCGAGGACCGGAGAGTGCGATGGACAGTGTCTCCCGCATCTGACAACGTTGTCCAGGCTCTATGCTCGACGCCACATCCTCATACAAACGCATGACCGACACATCCCCCGTGGACGACAGGAGCCGACGCACTCCCGTGGACGACAGGACAGGACACCGCATCGTGCCCGACACGACCCGCCGCGCAGACCGCCTCCCCGGGAACCGCTACGGCAATCGCCCGACCATGAAGGACGTCGCCGCCCGGGCCGGGGTCGGCCTGAAGACCGTCTCCCGGGTGGTCAACGGGGAGCCCGGCGTCACCCCGGAGACCGAGCGCCGCGTCCAGGAGGCGATCGACGCCCTCGGCTTCCGCCGCAACGACAGCGCGCGGGTGCTCCGCAAGGGACGGACCGCGAGCATCGGCCTCGTCCTGGAGGATCTGGCCGACCCGTTCTACGGGCCGCTCAGCCGCGCCGTGGAGGAGGTGGCCCGGGCGCACGGCGCGCTGCTGATCAACGGGTCCAGCGCGGAGGACCCGGACCGTGAGCAGGAGCTGGTGCTGGCGCTGTGCGCGCGGCGCGTCGACGGTCTCGTGGTCATCCCGGCCGGGGACGACCACCGGTACCTGGAGCCCGAGCTGAAGGCGGGCGTCGCGACGGTGTTCGTGGACCGCCCGGCGGGGCAGATCGACGCGGACGTGGTGGTGTCCGACAACTTCGGCGGCGCCCGGGACGGCGTGGCCCACCTCATCGCGCACGGGCACCGCAGGATCGGCTTCATCGGCGACATGCCCCGCATCCACACGGCCGCCGAGCGGCTGCGCGGCTACCGGGCCGCCATGGAGGACGCGGGCATCCCGGTGAAGGACGCCTGGATGTCCCTGGGCGTCACCGACCCCGAGCGGGTGCGCAGGGCGGCCGAGGACATGCTCGCGGACCCGGAGCCGGTCACCGCGATCTTCACCGGCAACAACCGGGTGACCGTCACCGTCATCCGCGTCCTGGCCGAGCACACCCCGGGCGTCGCACTCGTCGGCTTCGACGACATCGAGCTGGCCGACCTGCTCCAGCCGGGCGTCACCGTGGTCGCCCAGGACGCGGCCGCCCTCGGCCGCACCGCCGCCGAGCGCCTGTTCCGGCAGCTGGACGGCACCCTCATCGCGCCGGACCGCATCGAGCTGCCGACCAGGCTCGTCACCCGCGGCTCGGGCGAGCTGCCGCCGGCGGGCTGAGGCGGGCGTGCCGAAGCCACCGGGGGAAGACTCCGCGCCGCGGCCTCCTGAGGGCACCCGCGTGGCCGCACGGGCCGACGACGACCGGACGCTGGAGGCGCTCGGGCTGGCCGGGGTGCCCCGTGAGGAGCCGCTGCTGTACCCGGGCGCGTGGCCCCGGGAGTCGGGGCTGCTCGACGGCGACCGGCTGCTGCCGCTGGACCGGTCGGTCCCCGAGGACGGGGGCGACCGGGTTCCGGTGCTGGCGATCGGTTCCAACGCCAGCCCGGGCCAGCTGCGCCACAAGATGGCCGAGTTCGGCATCGACTCGCCGATCCCGATGGTCAGGACCCGGGTCACCGGCCTGGACATCGGGGTCTCCGCCCATGTGAGCCGCATGGGCTACGTGTCCGCCTCGCCGGTGGGCGCCCCGGGCGTCGTACGGGAGCTGTTCGTCCTGTGGCTGGATCCCGAGCAGCTCGCCGTGATCGACGCAAGCGAGGGCGTGCCCATGGCCCGCGGCAACTTCGACCGGGCCTGGCTCCCCGCACCCGAGGTACGCGTCGAGCCGCCGGACGGCACGGTGCTGCGCGGCGCGTACATCTACGTCAACCGCCACGGCGTCCTGCACGACGGCACCGGCACGCCACGGCGGCACCCGGGCGAGCAACGGCCCCTGATCACCGACCTCCTGCGCGGATCGGCCCGGTTGCGCGCGCTCTTCGGCACGACACCCGAGGAGTTCTGCGCCCGGGCCCGGGCCGACCGCTCGCTGTGCGACCGGGGCACGCGGCTGTTCGCCGAGGAGCGCCGGGTGACGGCTTCGGGCCTGGAGCGGTACGTGCGCCCCGGCCGGCACGGGGACCCCCGCGCCGGGCCCCGCCCGCCGCCTCCTACTGCGCCGATGCCGTGAGGTCGCCGCGCCGGGGCGCGGAGAAGCCCTCCAGGTCGGTGCGGGTGAGGCCGGTGAGGCGGGCGACCTCTCCGATGTCGAGTGCGCCGCAGTCCAGGCCGCGCAGCAGGTAGCCGGCGAGGGCCTTGGCGGTGGCGGGCTCGTCCATGACGTCGCCGCCCGCGCGGTTCACGTAGCGGGCGAGGCGGGCGGCGGCCTGCTCGAAGCCCTCGCGGTAGAAGGCGAAGACGGCCGCGTACCGGGTGGGGATGTGGCCGGGGTGCATGTCCCATCCCTGGTAGTAGGCGCGGGCGAGGGCGCGGCGTGTGAGGCCGTAGTGCAGGCGCCAGGCGTCGTGCACCTTGGCCGTGGGGCCGACCGGCAGGACGTTGGTGGAACCGTCCGAGACGCGTACGCCGGTGCCCGCGGCGGCGACCTGCATGACCGCCTTGGCGTGGTCGGCGGCGGGGTGGTCGCTGGCCTGGTGGGCGGCTGAGACGCCGAGGCAGGCGCTGTAGTCGAAGGTGCCGTAGTGCAGCCCGGTGGCGCGGCCCTCGGCGGCCTGGATCATGCGGGCGACGGCGGCGGTGCCGTCGGTGGCGAGGATGGACTGGCTGGTCTCGATCTGGATCTCGAAGCCGATCCGGCCCGGCGTCAGGCCGCGTGCCTTCTCGAACGCCTCCAGGAGCCGCACCATGGCGGTGACCTGCTCGGGGTAGGTCACCTTCGGCAGCGTGAGGACGAGGCCCTCGGGCAGGCCGCCGGCCTCCATCAGGCCGCTGAGGAAGACGTCGAGGGTGCGGATGCCGCGGGCCCGCACCGGCGCCTCCATGCACTTCATCCGGATGCCCATGTACGGGGCCGCCGTGCCCTGTTCGTACGCCTCGGCGATCAGACGGGCGGCACGGGCGGCGGCCTCGTCCTCCTCGGCGTCCGTGCGGTTGCCGTAGCCGTCCTCGAAGTCGACCCGGAGGTCTTCGATCGGCTCGCGCTCCAGTTTGGCGCGCACGCGCGTGTACACGGGCTCGGCGAGGTCGTCGGTGAGGCCCAGGACGGCGGCGAAGGAGGCGGCGTCCGGGGCGTGTTCGTCGAGGGCGGCGAGCGCCTGGTCGCCCCAGGAGCGGATGGTGCCGGCGGCGAAGACGTCACCGGGGACGTACACGGTGTGGACGGGCTGGCGGGTGCCCGGGTCTCCGGGGTAGCGGCGCTCCAGCTCCGCGTCGACCGGTGCGAGGGAGGCACTGATCTCCTCGCCGACGGCGCCCGCGAGGCTCGTTGCCACCTTCTCCTGCTGACCCATCCGACACCCTCCTGGCTTTCAACTTTTCCGCTGAACGGAATCAAACATCCGTAGTGCGAAGTTATCTGGCGGTTCGTCGCCGGTCAACACCATCCTGCGCAGACACCGAGGCCCCCGCGACCAGGACGACGGTCGCGGGGGCCTCGGCCGAAATGCCGGGAGGGCGGTCAGCCCTTGCGGGACTTCACTTCCTCGGTGAGCTGCGGGACCACGTCGAAGAGGTCGCCGACGACGCCGTAGTCGACCAGGTCGAAGATCGGGGCCTCGGCGTCCTTGTTGATCGCCACGATCGTCTTCGAGGTCTGCATGCCCGCGCGGTGCTGGATCGCGCCGGAGATGCCGGAGGCGATGTACAGCTGCGGCGAGACGGACTTGCCGGTCTGGCCGACCTGGTTGGTGTGCGGGTACCAGCCCGCGTCCACCGCGGCGCGCGAGGCGCCGACGGCCGCGCCGAGGGAGTCGGCGAGCGCCTCGATGATCGCGAAGTTCTCCGCGCCGTTGACGCCACGGCCGCCGGAGACGACGATCGCGGCCTCGGTCAGCTCGGGGCGGCCGGTCGACTCGCGCGGCGTGCGCGCGGTGACCTTGGTGCCGGTCGCGGCGGCGGAGAAGGTGACCGACAGCGCCTCGACCGCGCCGGCGGCGGGGGCGGGCTCGACGGCGGCGCTGTTGGGCTTGACCGTGATGACCGGGGTGCCCTTGGAGACGCGGGACTTGGTGGTGAAGGCGGCGGCGAACACCGACTGCGTGGCCACCGGGCCCTGGTCGCCGGCCTCCAGGTCGACGGCGTCGGTGATGACGCCCGAGCCCAGCCGCAGCGCCAGGCGGCCGGCGATCTCCTTGCCCTCGGCGGAGGACGGGACCAGCACGGCAGCCGGGGAGACCACCTCGGCGGCGGCCTGGAGGGCGTCGACCTTCGGCACGACCAGGTAGTCGGCGTACTCGGCGGCCTCGTGGGTGAGGACCTTCACCGCGCCGTGCTCGGCGAGCGCGGCGGCGGTGTCGGCGGCGCCGTTGCCCAGTGCGACGGCGACCGGCTCGCCGATGCGGCGGGCGAGGGTCAGCAGCTCCAGGGTCGGCTTGCGGACGGCACCGTCCACGTGATCGACGTAGACGAGAACTTCAGCCATGGGACTTCTTCTCTCCTGCTTGCGAAAGATGAGGGGCGGTCGGCGGAGCGGGGCTCAGATGAACTTCTGGCCCGCGAGGAACTCGGCGAGCTGCTTGCCGCCCTCGCCCTCGTCCTTGACGATGGTGCCCGCGGTGCGCGCCGGGCGCTCGGCCGCGGAGTCGACCGCGGTCCAGGCGTTCTCCAGGCCGACCTCGTCCTCGTCGATGTCGAGGTCGGAGAGGTCCCAGGACTCGACCGGCTTCTTCTTGGCCGCCATGATGCCCTTGAAGGACGGGTAACGCGCCTCGCCCGACTGGTCGGTGACCGACACGACGGCGGGCAGGGAGGCCTCCAGCTGCTCGGTGGCGGTGTCGCCGTCCCGGCGGCCCTTGACCGTCCCGCCCTCGACGGAGACCTCGGACAGCAGCGTCACCTGCGGCACGCCCAGGCGCTCGGCGAGCAGCGCGGGGACGACGCCCATGGTGCCGTCGGTGGAGGCCATGCCGGAGACGACCAGGTCGTAGCCGGCCTTCTCGATCGCCTTGGCCAGGACCAGGGAGGTGCCGATGGCGTCGGTGCCGTGCAGGTCGTCGTCCTCGACGTGGATCGCCTTGTCCGCGCCCATGGACAACGCCTTGCGCAGCGCGTCCTTCGCGTCCTCGGGGCCCACCGTCAGGACGGTGATCTCCACGTCGTCGTCGGAATTCTCGGAGATCTGCAGCGCCTGCTCGACCGCGTACTCGTCCAGCTCGGAGAGCAGACCGTCCACGTCGTCCCGGTCGACGGTCAGGTCATCGGCGAAGTGCCGGTCGCCAGTGGCGTCGGGCACGTACTTCACAGTGACAACGATCCTCAAGCTCACGCCGGCTCTCCTACTGCGTCGACATTTCAGTGCTGCCTCTTGCAGGCAGCATAGGCGCCCCAAGCGGCCGATCCCGGGCGGGGCGACCTGCGCTTCGCACCGGAATATTACTCGTCAGTACACCCAGTTCTTTCCCGCTAAGCAAGCGCTTTGAACTGTGACCTTCGCAACGCAGCGTAACCGGAACTCGACGCCTCCGCAGAAGCGGCCGGTGCCGGGGCGCACGTACCGCTCAGTCGCGCAGGCCGGTGTAACCGCCCCGGTGGTACAGCAGCGGACCGCCGGTGCCCGAGGGGTCGCCGGTCAGCACCTCGGCCAGCACGATGCGGTGGTCCCCCGCGGGCACCCGGCCGACGACGCGGCCCACGAGCCAGGCGAGGACCCCGTCCAGCAGCGGGACGCCGTGCGGGCCCTCCCGCCAGGCGGTGGGCGCCGCGAAGCGGTCGGCACCGCTGCGGGCGAAGGTGGCGGCCAGCTCCTGCTGGTGCTCGCCCAGGACGTGCACGCCGACGTACTCGGCCGCGGAGACCGCCGGCCAGCTGGAGGAGCCGGTGCCGATGCCGAAGGAGAGCAGCGGCGGCCGGGCGGAGACGGACGTGAGGGAGGTGGCCGTGAAGCCGGCCGGACCGGCGGCACCGGACGCGGTGATCACGGCGACTCCCGCCGCGTGGCGCCGGAAGACGGACCGCAGCAGGTCGTCGGTGGCGAGCCGCGGCGCGGCGACGTCGGGTGTGGCCGTCATACGGGGTGTCCTTCTGCGTTGCGCCTCGGTCCCCGCAACGGGGAGCGGGGCCTTCGGGCAGGCTGACGACAGGTGGCACACACAGTCAAATACGTCCCGGGACGCGGAAGCTGTGGAGGACGCCTCACCTCCGGCGTGGCGCTGATCACACCGCCTCACCCAGGGCGGCGATCACGTCCGCCTTGCGCGGCTGCCCGACGGCACGCCGCACGACGCGGCCCCCGCTGTCCAGGACCAGCACGGTCGGGGTCTTGTGCACGCCGAGGGCGCGGACGAGTTCCAGGCGGGCCTCGGCGTCGATCTCGACGTGGACGACGCCGGGGACCATGCGGGCCACCTCACCGAGGACCCGCCGGGTGGCGCGGCAGGGGGCACAGAAGGCGCTGGAGAACTGCACGAGCGTCGCGCGGCCGCCGAGTTGCGCCCCGAGGTCGGCCGCGTCGAGGTGCGAGCCCGGAGTCCCGAGCCCGCCGTCGTCACCCTGCCCGCGCACCAGCGCGCCCCCGTTCCGCCGCGTCCGCGGCACTCATGGGCACGCCTGAGCAGCGCGCCACCGGTCCGGTCGTCCCCAGGTGCAGCGCTCGCGGCGGCGTGGAGATTCCCGGTCCACCATCGTCTTTCAGCCACCGAATGGACGGGCGAGTGATGAGGATCTCGCCGCGTACGGGCACCAAGGCTGGTACATGGGCCGTTCTTGGGGCACGATCTGCGACAAGCCGTAAACCTACGGCTGCGTAACTTTCGACTGGGAGTCCCCTTCCCAGGCTGACAAGGAAGGGTCCGACCCGCCCATGGCAGAACTCGCCTACCGCCCGGCCATCGGTCTCGCCCGCACCCTGTTCAAGGTGTGGGACCTCAAGATCGACTGCCAGGGTTCGGAGAACATCCCGCGCGCGGGCGGCGCCGTGCTGGTGAGCAATCACATCAGCTACCTGGACTTCATCTTCGACGGCCTGGCGGCGCTGCCCCAGAAGCGGCTGGTGCGCTTCATGGCGAAGGAGTCGGTCTTCCGGCACCGGGTCTCCGGTCCGCTGATGCGCAACATGAAGCACATCCCGGTGGACCGCAAGCAGGGCGAGGCGGCGTACGCGCACGCCCTGGACTCGCTGCGGTCCGGCGAGATCGTCGGGGTGTTCCCGGAGGCGACGATCTCCGAGTCGTTCACGCTGAAGAGCTTCAAGTCGGGTGCCGCGCGCCTGGCGCAGGAGGCCGGCGTCCCGCTGATCCCGATGGCGCTGTGGGGCACCCAGCGCCTGTGGACCAAGGGACACCCGCGCAACTTCAAGCGCAGCCACACCCCGATCACGATCCGGGTCGGCGAGGCGATGGAGGCCTCCCGCGAGCAGTACGCGGGCGCGATCACCCGCCGCCTGCGCGAGCGCGTGCAGGAGCTGCTGGAGGCCGCGCAGCGCGCCTACCCGGTACGCCCCAAGGGCGCGGACGACACCTGGTGGATGCCGGCCCACCTCGGCGGCACCGCGCCGACGCAGGAGCAGCTGCGCGCGGCCCAGGCGCACTGAGCCGGGCGCGTCAGAGCGCCGTGGGGAGGGTCTCCCACAGGTGCGGCCGGTCGGTGGCCGCCTTCAGGACGCCCACCACGGCCGGGTGCGGCGCGGCGTACAGCTCCGGGTAGTCCGCCTCCCCGGCCTCGTGGTCCGGCGTGAAGGCCAGCCGCTCCCCCTCCAGGGAGAACCGCGCGTTCACGCCGGGCTTGTTCCCGCGCGGGTCCTGCCGGTGCCAGGCGCCGTTGAAGCGCACCGCGACCAGTCCGTGCACCACGTCGAACCGCTGGTAGCACAGGGCGGTCGGGATGTCCTCGGCCCGCAGCAGGGCGGCCAGCGCGTGGGCCTTGGCATAGCAGATGCCGGTGCGCCGCTCCAGGACGTCGGAGGCCCGCCAGGTGACGCGCGGGTCTCCTGAGTCCTGCGAGTGCGGGATGGTGTCCCGCACGAACTCGAAGGCCAGTCGCGCATAGGCATACGAGTCGGCCGTCTCTTTGGCGAGTCCGCCGGCCACCTCCCGTACCCGGGGATGGTCATGGTCGATGACCTCGTCGGCAGCCAGATAGGCGGACAGGTCGGGGGTCTTCTGGATCAGCTCCATGCCCGCAGAGCATAGAAACGCGATCACCCGTCAGTCAATTACTTTTCAGGTGACCGCATATCTATGCATCAGTGAGCCTAGCGGCTCAGCGCGCCATCTCCTCCTTGAGCGCCGCCACGAAGGTGTCGACGTCGTCCTCGGTGGTGTCGAAGGCGCACATCCAGCGCACGTCGCCGGCGGCCTCGTCCCAGAAGTAGAACCGGAACCGCTTCTGCAGGCGCTCGCTCACCTCGTGCGGCAGGCGGGCGAAGACCGCGTTGGCCTGCACCGGGTAGAGGATCTCCACACCGTGCACGGCACGCACGCCGTCGGCGAGGCGCTGCGCCATCTCATTGCCGTGCCGGGCGTTGCGCAGCCACAGGTCCTTCGCAAGCAGCGCCTCCAGCTGCACCGACACGAAGCGCATCTTGGAGGCGAGCTGCATGGAGAGCTTGCGCAGGTGCTTCATGTGGCTGACGGCATCCTGGTTGAGGACCACGACCGCCTCGCCGAACAGGGCACCGTTCTTGGTGCCGCCGAGCGAGAGCAGGTCGACGCCGACGGCGTTGGTGAACGTCCGCATGGGCACGTCCAGGGAGGCGGCGGCGTTGGCTATCCGGGAGCCGTCCAGGTGCACCTTCATGCCGTGCGCGTGGGCGTGTTCGCAGATGTCCCGGACCTCGTCGGGCGTGTAGAGGGTGCCCAGCTCGGTGCTCTGGGTGATCGACACGACCTGCGGCATCGCGCGGTGCTCGTCGTCCCAGCCGTACGCCTGCCGGTCGATGAGGTCGGGGGTGAGCTTGCCGTCGGGCGTGGGCACGGTGAGCAGTTTCAGCCCGCCCATACGCTCGGGGGCGCCGCCCTCGTCGACGTTGATGTGCGCGCTCTCGGCGCAGATCACCGCGCCCCAGCGGTCGGTGACCGCCTGGAGCGCGACGACGTTGGCGCCGGTGCCGTTGAAGACGGGGAAGGCCTCGGCACCGGAGCCGAAGTGGCCGCGAATCACCCGCTGGAGGTTCTCCGTGTACTCGTCCTCGCCGTACGCGACCTGGTGCCCGCCGTTGGCCAGCGCCAGCGCGGCGAGCACCTCGGGGTGGGCCCCGGCGTAGTTGTCACTGGCGAAACCGCGGACCTCGGGGTCGTGATGGCGACGCGCGTCGGTCTTCGGGGGGTTCACGGCTTCTCGGTCAGCCACAGACGGTTTCCGTTCACTTCCGCGGCGGGCTTGTCCCAGACTCCGGCGACGGCCTCGGCGAGGTCACGCACGTCCGTGAAGCCCGCGAACTTCGCGTTGGGCCGCTCGGCGCGCATCGCGTCGTGCACCAACGCCTTCACCACCAGGATCGCAGCCGCCGACGTCGGCCCCTGCTCGCCCCCCGCCTTGCGGAAGTAGTCCGCCATCGCCAGGGTCCATGCCTCGGCCGCGGCCTTGGCGGCCGAGTAGGCGGCGTTGCCCGCGGTGGGGTTGCTCGCGCCCGCGGCGCTGATCAGCACGTACCGGCCGCGGTCACTGCGCTGGAGCGCCTCGTGGAAGGCGAGGGAGGTGTGCTGCACCGTGCGGATCAGCAGCAGCTCCAGCAGGTCCCAGTCGTCGAGGTTGGTCTTGGTGAAGCTCTGGCTGCCGCGCCAGCCGCCGACGAGGTGGACGAGGCCGTCGACCCGCCCGAACTCCTGCTCGGTGCGGTCGGCCCAGGCCTGGGCGGCGTCCCGGTCGAGCAGGTCCACGGTCTCGCCGGTGACGCTGGCGCCGCCGTGCGCGTAGCGGGCCGCGTCCACCGCCTCCGCCAGCCGCTCCGGGTCGTTGTCCGAGCCGACGACCGTCGCACCCGCCTCGGCGAGCCGCAGCAGCGCGGCCCGTCCGGCGGGTCCGCCCGCTCCGGCCACCGCGATCACCGCGCCGTCGAGCGCCCCGTTCCCCATGGTCCTCGCCTCCCGAGACTGTGCCTGCCGCTGTTGTGCCTGACCGCCGGTGCCGTCGCTCACGCGGCGGCCCGTTCGGCGCCGTCCGCGGTGATGCCCCGGGTCGAGGCGATCACCTTCTTGAGTTTCTTGGACAGCGCCTCGTAGAACATGCTCAGCGGAAACTCGTCCGGAAGCACGTCGTCGACCAGCTTGCGCGGAGGCAGGGTGAGGTCCAGGGCGTCGGGGCCCTTCGCCCACTTCGAGCCCGGATGCGGGGCGAGGTAGGTGGAGACCAGCTCGTAGCCGGCGAACCAGTGGACGATCTTCGGGCGGTCGATGCCGTCCCGGTAGAGCGTCTCGATCTCGGCGCACAGCTGGTTGGTGACCTCGGGGGCGCGCTGCCAGTCGATGAAGAGCTTGTTGTCGGTCCAGCGCACGACGTCGTGCTTGTGCAGGTAGGCGAAGAGGAGCTGGCCGCCGAGCCCGTCGTAGTTGCGCACGCGCTCACCGGTGACCGGGAAGCGGAACATGCGGTCGAAGAGGACCGCGATCTGCACGTCCCGGGCCTGCGGGACGCCGTCGGCCTCCAGGCGTACGGCCTCCCTGAAGGCGGTCAGGTCGCAGCGCAGCTCCTCCAGGCCGTACATCCAGAACGGCTGGCGCTGCTTGATCATGAACGGGTCGAAGGGCAGGTCGCCGTGGCTGTGGGTGCGGTCGTGGACCATGTCCCACAGGACGAAGGCCTCCTCGCAGCGCTTCTGGTCGTCCACCAGCGCGGCGACGTCCCCGGGCAGCTCCAGGCCCAGGATGCCCACGGCGGCCTCGGTGACGCGACGGAAACGGGCGGCCTCGCGGTCGCAGAAGATGCCGCCCCAGGAGAAGCGCTCGGGGGCCTCGCGCACGGCGATGGTCTCCGGGAAGAGAACGGCCGAGTTGGTGTCGTAGCCGGCCGTGAAGTCCTCGAAGGTGATGCCGCAGAACAGCGGGTTGTCGTAGCGGGTGCGCTCCAGCTCGGCCAGCCAGTCGGGCCAGACCATGCGCAGCACGACCGCTTCGAAGTTGCGGTCCGGGTTGCCGTTCTGCGTGTACATCGGGAAGACGACCAGGTGCTGGAGGCCGTCCGCGCGGTTCGCGGCGGGCTGGAAGGCCAGCAGCGAGTCGAGGAAGTCGGGCACCTCGAAGCCGCCGTCGGCCCAGCGGCCGAGGTCGGCCACCAGGGCCTCGTGGTACGCGTGGTCGTGCGGGAGGAGCGGGGACAGCTCCCGGACCGCCGCGACGACCCGGCGCACGGCGTCCTCGGCGTCGGTCCGCCCCGGCGCGCCCTCGGCGTCGAAGTCGATCGACCCGTCCTTGGACTGCCATGGCCGGATCCGCTCCACGGCATCCTTGAGCACGGGCCACGCCGGGTGCTCAACCACCCTGCTCACCGGAGGAATGTTCTCCTCCGCACCCACCTGCACAAGAATTTCCGTCATGTCCCATCCTCTACGAGAGAAGCTTGCGTCAGGACACCGTATGCATACGAGGTTTCTCCCAGCAAGGGGAGCCCCCGTAAATTATCCTGCCCCACCCGGGCCTTCACCGCATTTTTTCCTGCGGGACGCCTTGGCTCGTATACCACGCGCGGCAGAGGGGAAACGGTCCCGCAGGGCCGTTAGGCTGCCGCCCTGCCATCGCCGACGTCGACGGAAGCGAGTCGAGCCTTGAACTTCCTCACCATCGGTCACCGCGGAGCGATGGGTGTCGAACCCGAGAACACCCTGCGTTCCTTCGTCGCCGCCGAGCAGGCCGGCCTCGACGTCGTCGAACTCGACCTGCACCTGAGCAAGGACGGCGCGCTCGTCGTGATGCACGACGCGGAGGTGGACCGCACCACCGACGGCACCGGCGCCATCGCCGAGAAGACCCTCGAGGAACTGCGCGCGCTGGACGCGGGCCGCGGGGAGCGCGTCCCCGTCTTCGAGGAGGTGCTGGACGCCATCTCGGTGCCGTTGCAGGCCGAGATCAAGGACGCGGCGGCCGCCCGGACGCTCTCCGAGGTGATGCTCCGCCGGGACCTGGTGGACCGGGTGGAGGTGATCTCGTTCCACGACGAGGCCATCGTCGAGATCGCGCGGCTGGTGCCGGGGGTGCGCACCGCGCTGGTCGCGCAGTACTACGGCAAGGAGGTCGTGGACCGGGCCGTGGAGGCGGGCGCCGGGACCCTGTGCCTGGACATCAACCGGATCACCCTGGAGATCGTGGAGCGGGCCCGCAAGGCGGGCCTGCGGGTCTTCTCCTGGACCGTCAACACCCAGGACCAGCTGCGGCTGGTGCGCGCCCTGGGCCTCGACGGCGCGACGACCGACTACCCGGAGATCAAACGCACCGGCCGCTTCACCGCCTGAGGACCGCGCAAGGGCTCAGCCCAGCGGCTTGACCAGCAGCTCGAACTGCAGGTCGTCCCGCTGCGGAATACCGAACCGCTCGTCGCCGTACGGGAAGGGAGTCATCTCTCCCGTACGGCGGTAGCCGCGGCGCTCGTACCAGGCGATGAGGTCCTCGCGGACGGAGATCACGGTCATGTGCATCTCCGTGACGCCCCAGGCCCCGCGGGCCTGCCGCTCCGCCTCCGCGATGATCGTCCTGCCGAGGCCCTCGCCCTGGAGCGCGGGACTGACGGCGAACATCCCGAAGTACGCGTGCTCCCCGCGGTGCTCCAACTGGCAGCAGGCCACGATCCGGCCGTCCCGCTCGACCGTCAGCAGCCGGCTGTCCGGCGACTTCACGACGTCCAGCACGCCCTGCGGGTCCGTGCGCTGCCCCTGGAGGATGTCCGCCTCGGTGGTCCACCCGACCCGGCTGGAGTCGCCCCGGTAGGCCGACTCTATGAGCGCCACGATCCCGTCCACGTCGGCGTCGGTGGCATCGCGGTAGATCAGTCGGCCGGCGGTGGTGTCCATGTGGGGCGTCTCCGGTTCTCTCTGGGGCGCGGCGGGGGCATCGATGAGGGTAACGCCGCCAGTAGGGTCGGGACGCATGGTGCATGTACTCAGCAGCCGGATCCTGCTCCGCCCCACCGACCCCGAACGCTCCCGCGCCTTCTACGGCGACCAGCTCGGACTCGCCGTCCACCGGGAGTTCGGCACCGGTCCGGAACGGGGCACCGTCTACTTCCTCGGCGGCGGCTTCCTGGAGGTCTCCGGGCGCTCCGAGGCCCCGCTCTCCCCCGCGCTCAAGGTGTGGCTCCAGGTCGAGGACGCGGCGGCGGCCCAGGACGAACTGCGCGCCAAGGGCGTCGAGATCGTGCGGCCGCCGGTCGAGGAGCCGTGGGGGCTGGTGGAGATGTGGATCGCGGACCCGGACGGCACCCGGATCGTGCTGGTGGAGGTGCCCGCGGAGCATCCGCTGCGTTTCCGGCCGGGCATCTGAAGGGTCCGGCCCGCCGGCGCGGTGCGTGCCGGATGGCCCCGGCACCGGGGCGGCCTTAGCGTGCTGGAAGGGGGCGGACGGCCCGCGGCCCGGCGCAAGGAGGCCCACGATGAAGCTCCATGAACCGGTGACCGGCGGACCGTGCTGGGCGGAGCTGGGGACCGACGACCTGGCGGCGGCCGAGCGGTTCTACAGCGGGCTGTTCGGCTGGCGCCCCGAGACGGACCCGAGGCAGCGGGCGAGCGGCCACACCATCGCGCGGCTCGGCGGCGACGCGGTCGCCGGGCTGACGCCCCTGTCGCGGCCGGACCAGCCGGTCGCATGGAACGTGGTGTTCGCCGTCCGCGACGCGGACACCGCCGTCCGGCAGGTGACGGCGGCCGGCGGCACGGTGCCGGAGGGCCCCACGGACGTGCTCGGCCACGGCCGCTTCGTGGTGGTCGTGGACCCCACCGGGGCGCTGTTCCAGCTGTGGCAGCCCGGCTCGTTCGCCGGTGCCGGACTCTTCAACGCGCCCGGCTCGCTGGGCTGGGTCGAACTGCTGACCCGCGAGCCCGATCTGGCCGCCGACTTCTACACCACGGTCTTCGGCTGGACCCTGTCCGCCTCGGCGTACTACCCGCAGTGGGGCATCGGCGGGGCGGACTTCGGCGGCATGGTGACGATGGACGACAAGTTCCCGCACGAGGTGCCGGCGCACTGGCTGCCCTACTTCGCGGTGACGGACGTGGACACGGCGGCGGCCAGCACGACCGACGGCGGCGGCACCGTGCTGATGGAGCCCGTCTCACCGCCCGACGGACCGCGGATCGCGGTGCTGCGCGATCCGCGGGGCGCGATGTTCGGCGTCTACCGGGCGGGGGACGAGCGCTGAGCCCGCCGGGGCGGGGCGTGAGGCGGCCGCCGGGGCGGGGGCCTGTGGCGCCCGCCGAGGCCGGATCGGTAAGGCCTTCGGGGGCCGCTTCAGACCCGCAGCGCGTCCAGGCGGCCCTCCAGCTGGCCCAGCAGTCCGCCGAGAAGCGCCGCCAGCTCGCCCTGCCGGGGCTCGTCGACGCCCGACAGCACGGCGGCCTCGTAGGCGAGCTGTTCGGGCAGGATTCCGTCGACGAGTTCTCGTCCGGTGTCCGTGAGGCGGACGTGCGCGACGCGGCGGTCGCGGGTGTCGCCCCGGCGCTCCACCAGGCCGCGCTCGGTGAGCTGCTTGAGGCGCTTGGTGACGGCGGCGCCGGAGGAGAAGGTCTCGCGGGCGAGGTCGCCCGGGGTCAGCTCGTGGCCCGTGCGGCGCAGCGCGCCGAGCAGGTCGAACTCGGCCCGGCTCAGTCCCGCCCGGCGCAGTGGCGCGTCCTCGGCCTGCTGGAGGAGGGCGGCGCAGCGGTTGATCCGGCCGATGATCTCCATCGGCCCGGTGTCGAGCTCCGGATGGACGGCCCGCCACTGCCGCACGACCGCGGCCACGGTGTCGCCGCCCGGTCCCCCTCTCCCGTCGCCCCAGGTCGCCGAGCCCCCGTCGGTTGCGGTCATGGCCGTACGTCCTCCGCTCTCGTGCCCGTGTCCCGGTCCCGACGCGCTGCCCGGCGTCGCACCGCTGCGGCGAGCGTACGGTGTCCGGACTGCTCGGCAAGCACGACCCTCTCCTGCGGCAGTGCGCGTCCCCACCATTCACCGGCCGCCCCGTCCACGGTGGCCCGCAGGTCGGTCAGCGCGGCGGCCAGGGACCGGCGGGCGGCCTCCAGGGCGCCGGGCGCCGGATCGGGCTCCGCCAGGACGCGGGCGGTGCGCTCCCGGGCCCGGTCGGCGGCCCGCAGCGCCCGCTCGACGCGGTTCCCGGCGCTTCGGTCGGTGACGGCGACGGCGGCCAGGAAGCCGACCAGGGCGCCGACGAGGGTGTCCACCACCCGCTCGGTGATCAGGGAGCCCGGTTCCTGGTATCCGGCGAACTCGGTGACGAGCAGCGCCATCGGGGTGACGCAGACGCTGCCGAGCCAGTAGTTGCGGGTGATGAGGGCCTCGGCGCCGAAGTTGAGGGCGAGGCAGAGCAGGACGAGCGGCGCCTGGCCGAGGTGGGCGAGCGGGGCTATGGCGGCGAAGAGCAGCACCCCGGCGAGGTTGCCGACCACGCGCTGCACGGCCCTGCTCCAGGTGAGGGTCAGGTTGGCCTGGTAGAGCGCGGCGGCGGTGACCAGCGCCCAGTAGGGGCGGCCGACGCCCAGGGCCAGGGAGGCGTAGCCGGCCAGCGCGCAGCCCAGGGCGGTGCGTACGGCGACCGGGGCCAGCGGGCCGAGCCGCTGCCACAGGGGGGCGGGGCGGGTGGCGAGTTCGGCGTCGACGCCGAGGAGTTCGTCGGTGACGGCCGGGCCGTCGTCGGTGCGGGGGACGCGGCCGGTGCCGCGCAGGGCGCGGGCCCAGGTGCGCAGCGGCTCGGGTGCGGTGTCGGCGGGGGCGGCCAGCGCGACCTCGGCGCGGACGACGAGGCGTTCGAGGGCGTGCCGGGTGGTGGCGCGGGAGACGGTGGCCGGGAGGGACAGCAGCGTCTGCCAGGCGTGCTGCACCGCGGCGTACCCGGCGGCACGGGCGGCGGCTTGGGCGTCGCCGGTGCCATGGGGGTCGGCGTGCGCGGTTTCGGCGTACGCGGCGGCGGCGTTCAGGGCCTGGGCGGTGGCCCGGCGTTCAGGGCCGTGCGGTCGGACCAGGACGGGTGCCATGCAGACCAGCCAGGCCCAGACGCCGGCGGCGGCGCCCAGGGCCAGGTGGGCGGGGATCTGCCCGAGGGTGTGCGGGACGAAGAGGGCGGCGGAGCTGATGAAGGTCAGGACCACGTTGCCCGGCGGGCCGATGCGGGTGGCGTCGCACAGTGCCTTCTGTACGGCGGCCAGCAGGGCCCCGACGGTGACCAGGACGACGGCGTTGTGGGTGAGCGAGGCGGTGACCAGGGCGACGGCGACGCCGCCGAGCATGCCGAGCACCACCCACGCGAGGGTCCGGGCCCGGGCGGCGTAGGGGCGGTTGTGGGCGTAGAGCGCGCACAGGGACCCGGCCATCGTGTACATCGCCAGGTCGAGCCGGCCGAGCGCCAGCAGGAGCAGGTTGGGCGGGGCGACGGCGGCGACCGAACTCAGGGCGGGCTTGAACCAGATCTCGGAGGGCCGGCGCAGGCGCAGCACGCCGGCCAGGGACAGACGTCGGCCCGGTGAGGTGCCGGGGAGGGAGGGGGGCGCACTGCTCATGAAATTATCTTAGCAGGTGTTTTACTAGTGAATAATTTCCCCGGTATCGACGGCGAACGCCCACGCCGCCATGGCGTGGCGCCGACCAGCGGCGATCCCCCGCGCTCCCCCGGATACCCCCTGCGTACTCCCTTGCGCTCGCGTGCGCGCCGCATGGCCGGGGCAGGCCTTGACCGACCGTGGACCGCCGAACGGGGAGGTGCGTGTGCACGGACCGGTGTCGCCGGGATGGCTGCTGGTCGCGCTGTGCGCGACGACCGGCGCGTACTGCCTGCTGCGGATGCGCAGCCACGACGGGGAACAGCGCCGGGCCGCGGGCGGCGAGGCGCTGATGGGGTTCGGCATGGCCGCCATGGCCGTGCCCGCGGCGGCGTTCACCCCACCGGCGTGGGCCTGGGCCGGATACGTGATGGTGTTCGGCGCCGCCGGCCTGCGCGCCCTGTGGGCGGCGGCGCGGTACGGGGGCCACCATCTGCACCACCTCGTCGGAGCCGCGGCCATGGTCTACATGGCGGTGGTGATGGCCGGTTCACCCGCCCACGCCCACGGACACGGCGTGTCGGGCCCGCCCGCGGCGACGGGTGCGCTGCTGCTCTACTTCACCGGATACGTCCTGCTGTCCGGCGTACGCCTGCTGCCGGTCGTCGCCGTCGCCGGAGGCGGCCGTCCGACGGCCGGGTGGGGGGACCGGCCGGAGCTGGCCCGGGCCTGCCGCCTCTCCATGGGCATCGCGATGCTGGCCATGCTGGCGGCCATGTGACCCGGCGGTGCGCCGGGGCCGTGTGACGCGGCCCTGCGACCGCGTCGTCGGCCGGCCGTGCCCGGTGTGCGACGCGCGCAATCGTTGCCTGCGTCACTTTGCGTCTCGGCCCGTACTGCGGGCGGCGCCGCGCTCATAGGCTGCCCCCATGATTCTCCCCGCGGCACTGCTGCTGCTCGGCGCCCTGACGGCCGTGCTCGCCCCGAGGCTGCTCGCCCGGGCCGACTGGCCGGACCGCGAACCGGTGGTCGCCCTGTGGGTGTGGCAGTGCGTGGTGGCGGCCGTGCTGGTGTGCTGCGCGCTGTCGATGACGTTCAGCGCGGCGGCGGCCTGGCACGCGGTGGGCGGGCCCGTCTTCGCGACGGCGCCGGGCCCGGTGGTCGAGGCCTACGCGCTCGGCACGTCCGGCCTCTGGGCGGACACGACCGCCCTCACCCTGGCCTGTGCCGGATTGTGGAGCGCCACGATGCTCGTCAGGGAGGTCGTACGGGCCCGGTCCCGGCGTCGCGTGCGCCGTGCGGAACTCCTGCACCGCGCCCCGCTGTTGCCCGGCGAGGTGCCAGGACCGGACCGGCTCGTCGTCCTGGAGGGCGAGCGGCCGGACGCCTGGTGGCTGCCCGGCGCTCCCCCGCAACTGGTCGTCACCACGGCCGCGCTGAGCCGCCTCAAGGGCCGTCAGCTGGACGCGGTCCTCGCCCACGAGAAGGGGCACGCGCAGGCGCGGCACGACTGGCTGCTGCACTGCTCGGCCGCGCTGGCGGACGGGTTCCCGCAGGTTCCGGTCTTCGCCGCGTTCCGCGACGAGATGCACCGTCTGGTCGAACTCGCCGCGGACGACGTGGCGTCCCGCCGCTTCGGCCGCCTGACAACCGCGCTGGCGCTGGTCGAACTCAACGAGGACCGCGGCGTGTTCGGTCCGTGCCCGACCCCGCAGGCCCAGGTCCCGCAGCGGGTGCACCGGTTGCTCACCCCGCCCGACCGGCTCACGACGGCCCGGCGGCTGCGGCTGACTGCGGCGGCCGCGCTGGTGCCGGCGGTACCGGTACTCGTGGCGTTCGCACCGGGGCTGCGGGCGCTTGGGTAGGGACGGGGACGATTCCTCGGTCCGCGTCACACGGTGCGGCGTGCTCAGGCGGGTGCCGTCACGTCCCGGGTGGTGGCGGGCTCGCGGGTGGCCGAGCGCCGGGGTTCGGGGCGCCAGGTGGCGACCAGGGCGGCGGCCAGGAGCAGTTCGGCGATGTCGCCGCCGTAGTACATGATCTCGGCGCCCGCCCTGACCTGGGGGATGGGGGCGTGGATGTCGACCCAGAGACCGCCGTACATCAGCTGGGAGACGACCGCGTGGCCCGCGATGGCGACGCCGAGGTAGACCAGTCGGGCGCGCACTGTCGGCCGGGAGGGGGCGGGGTCGGGGCCGGCGATGACGTAGGCGAACAGGCATCCGGACAGCAGGAAATGCGCGTGCAGCAGCCAGTGGGCCGCCGGATTGCCCATGGTCGCGTTGTAGAGGGGGGTGAAGTAGAGAACCGCGAGGCTCCCGGTGGACAGGGCCAGTGCGACGGCGGGATGGGCGATCACGCGGGCGGGCGCGCTGTGGAGCGTGGCGGTCAGCTGCCGACCACGGGCTGCGGGCAGGTTGCGCAGCAGGAGAGTGACCGGGGCGGCCAGGACGAGCGCGAGGGGCGCGTACATGCCGATGAGCATGTGCTGGACCATGTGGCCGCGGAAGTCCTCGTGCGCAAAGGACACCACGGGCGGCAGCAGCGCTGCGCCGAGCAGGACGGCGCCGCCCAGGAAGCAGCCGGTCCGCCACCGGCTCCAGCCCAGGACCGGATTGCGGTGGCGCGCCCGGCGGACGAGCAGCAAGTACGTGCAGACAGCGGCCAGCAGCACAAGCGCGGGCAGCAGCCACTCCAGGGCGCTGCCGAGGCTGCCGCCCGCCTCGTGGCCGCGATCGGGGACGTGGTGCATCAGGCGTGCCGACCCTCATGCGGCCCGGTGGGGGCGGCCGGGTCGAAGGGCCGGCCGGAGCGCTGGAGCAGGTAGCCGCCCGCGACCAGCAGAGCACCCAGGACGAGGAATCCGATGTCCCACCAGACCTGGCCGTCTCCGGCGTAGACGTGGTGGATGCCGAGGATGTGGTGGTCCAGGACGCCCTCGACCAGGTTGAACAGGCCCCAGCCGACAAGCATCCACCCCCACAGCACCCGGGAGGTCCACACCCGCAGGCGGTTGTGCGTGACCCGCGCGTACAGGACGGCGAGACCGAGGAGGACCGCCAGCCAGCACACGGTGTGAAAGATGCCGTCCCACAGGGTGTTCATCTCCAGGCCGGAAACGGTGTGGGGGTTGTAGTACTTCACCCCGATGTGGTCCTCGTTGGTGCTGGAGAGCATGTGGTGCCACTGCAGGAGCTGGTGGAGCAGGATGCCGTCGACGAAGCCGCCCATCCCCACCCCGAGCACGATGCCCGGCAACTGGATACTCGCCGGCTGTGCCGTGCCGGCCCGGACTCCGCCCGTCGTGGTGGCCATCGCTCGTCTCCACTCTTGGTTGCCGGGGTCTGCTGAGGATGCCTCAGCCGCAGGTTTCCCCTCCCTGCCGCACTCACGCCGCGCGTTCCCGCCATCCGGCCCAATCTCGGACGCGTCCCGGGATCACGCCACGGCCTCACCGTCGGGAGCACGCAAGGGCCGCAGCCTGCCGGGCAGGTCGGGGAGCCGGAAGGAGTACCGGCCTGATCCATGGAGGCCATGACCGGGAGACGATGCCTCACGTGGATGACGCGTTCACACTCCTGTCGGACATCGGTATCCGCGCTGAGGGAGAGCGGAACCTGCGCATCGCGACGTTGTGGGTGCAGTGCACGGAAGGGCTCGGCCCCGGGGAGACCGCCGCCGTTCCGCCGGCCCGCTGAGCCCTGGGAAGTGGCGCCGTCCGAAGGTCGGTGACGTGATCACCATGCATGACAGCAGCCCCGTCGCCGACACGGCCACGGTCATCGAGGTCCTGCCTCCTCGCGCCTGCGCCGCCGCGTGGGATGCCGGGTACAGCGCGGCCGAAGACAGACGGCCCGTCAATCGCTGCCGGGCACGGCGCCGAGCCCGCCCTCTCCAGCGCCCGCCGCTTCCACGCGCGCGAGATCCCCGCCGGCGCCCCGGGATGATCCGAACGACAGCCCTGGCCGGTCCACGGGCCGCTCCACCCCGGGAATTCGCCTCCAGGTCACCTGGTCGGCGAGTATCGCAGCATGCAGACGCCGCCCGTCGACTCCCCGCCCACTCCACCGCGCCCCCGCACGGCTCTCGGCCTCACCTGGACGCTGGCCGTGTGCTCGGTGCTGCTGCTCACGCTGGTGGCGGTCGAGTGGGGGCCGTTGATCCGCCTCGACGACGACATCGCCACCACGACGCACCGCTGGGCCGTGGGCGAACCCGACGTCACGCAGGTCATGCGGGTCCTCACCGACTGGGTGTGGGACACGTGGACGATGCGGCTCCTGTGCGCGGCGGTCGTGCTGTCGCTGTGGTTCCGGCGCGGGGACCGGTGGACGGCCGTCTGGCTGGGGGCCACCTGCCTGCTGGGCAGCCTCCTCCAACAGGTCCTCAAAGCCGCGGTGGACCGTCCCCGCCCGGTCTGGCCCGACCCCGTCGACTCCGCCCACTACGCGGCCTTCCCTTCCGGCCACGCCATGACGGCGACCTTCGTGTGCGGCCTGCTGGTGTGGCTCGTCCACTACTACGGCGCCTCCCCCGCCCTGCGCCGCACCGCCTGGACCGTGGCGGCGATCTCCGTGGCGGGCGTCGGTGTGACCCGGGTATGGCTGGGCGTGCACTGGGCCACGGACGTGGCGGGCGGCTGGCTCCTGGGCGTCCTGGTCACGGCGCTCGCGGTCCTCGTGCACCGGCGCCGGCATCCCTGACTCCGGCACAGGCCGCGGCCCCGCCTCATAGGATCCGCCCATGACCGCCGTGCTGTTCGACTTCTCCGGGACCCTGTTCCGTATCGAATCGTCCGAGGACTGGCTGCGCGCCGTGCTCGACGGTGCCGGGGTGTCCCTGTCGGGTCAGGAGCTGGCCGGGACGGCACGGGCGCTGGAGGCGGCGGGGGCGCTGCCCGGTGGCGCACCGCCGGTGCGGGTGCCGGAGGAGCTGGCCCGGGTGTGGGAGATCCGCGACCAGAGCTCCGAGCTGCACCGGACCGCCTACACCGGGCTGTCCCGGCGGGTGCCGCTGCCGGACCCCGGGCTGCACGACGCGCTGTACGAGCGGCACATGACGCCGGACGCCTGGCGTCCCTACCCCGACGCCGCCGCGGTGCTGGAGACGCTGCGCGGGCAGGGCGTCGCCGTGGGCGTGGTCAGCAACATCGGCTGGGACCTGCGGCCCGTCTTCCGCGCACACGGCCTCGACCGGTACGTGGACACGTACGCCCTGTCCTACGAACGCGGCATCCGCAAGCCCGACCCCCGGCTCTTCGCGCTGGCCTGCGAGGCGCTCGGCGCCGAGCCGGGGCGGACCCTGATGGTGGGCGACGACCGGCGGGCGGACGGCGGCGCCGCGGCCCTCGGCTGCGGAGTGTACTTCGTGGATCATCTGCCGGTGACCGAGCGTCCGGCCGGGCTGCGGCCGGTGCTCGGCCTGGTGCGCCGAACGGGGCCGGTCACGTAGCCCGAGGCAACCAGCGGGGCGGATGCGTCCGTCCCGGACGATCCCCCGTGTCGCCCGGGACGGACATGACCGGACCGGACCTCTGAAGGGCCGGCCCGCCTGCGCCGAGTATAGTTGGCTGGCAGCCAGTCAACGCAGGAGTACAGCATGTCCCCGCGCAGCGCCTCGGTCAATGAAGAGTTGCGGCGGCGTTCGAAGGAGCGGCTTCTGCAGGCCGCCGTGGAGCTGGTGGGCGAGCACGGGTACGAGGCGACCACGCTGGGCGCCATCGCCGACCGCGCGGGCTCGGCACGCGGCCTGGTCTCGTACTACTTCCCCGGCAAACGCCAGCTGGTGCAGTCCGCCGTCCACCGGCTGATGCACCGCACGCTGGAGGAGGCCCTGGAGCGCGAACCCCGCACCGCCGACGGGGCCGAGCGGATGGCGCGGGCCATCGACGCGATCCTGGGCCTCGCCAGGGACCGGCCGGTGCTCATGCGCCAGCACATGGCGGGCCTGCTCCAGGCCGAGGTGGGTTTCGTGCCGTGCCCCGAGCAGCGGAGGCTGGCGGAACTCCTGCGGGACACCGTCGCCCGGCACGGCTCGCGGGACGTCGACCGCGACTACCCGATGCTGCGTGCGCTGCTGATGGGAGCCGTCTTCGCGGCCCTGGTGCCGGGCGTACCGATGCCCGTGCCGGTGCTGCGCGCCGAGTTGTTCAAGCGTTACCGGCTGGAGTGGGAGACGGGTGTCCCGCCGGACACCGAGGCGTCCGGCGGGACGGCGTGCGACGTGGACCTGTCGCGGTTCTTCGCGACCGGCGAGCGCGACGACCAGGCTCAGTCGAAGTAGTCCGGCTGCGTCTGCGTGTTCAGCTCACGCAGGTGAACCCGCTTGGCCGGGTCGGTGCGCCGGTCGTCGAGCTTGAGGACGTCGAAGCCCTTGGCGATGTCGTTCGAGTAGATGTAGCCGTTGTAGTAGTACGCCGACCAGGAACCGCCCGTGGTCGTGCCGTCCGTGGTCAGCGGTCCGCGCTCGAAGTAGGCGATCTCCTTGGGGCGCTTGGAGTCGGTGAAGTCCCAGACGGAGACGCCGCCCTGGTACCAGGCCTGCACCATGATGTCGCGGCCCTTGACCGGGATCAGCGAGCCGTTGTGGGCGACGCAGTTCTCGGTGTCCGCCTGGTGGCGGGGGATCTTGAAGTAGCTGCGGAAGACCAGCTCGCGGTGGTCGCCGCGGCCGACGATGTCGTAGATGCCGTCGGCGCCCCGGTCCGGGCCGATCTCCGCGTTGCAGGTGGCCGCGCCGCCGCCGCCCAGTTCGTCCGTGAAGACGACCTTGTTGGCCTTCTGGTTGAAGGTCGCCGAGTGCCAGAACGCGAAGTTCACGTTGTCCTGGACGCGGTCGATGACCTTCGGGCGCTCGGGGTCCTTGATGGAGAACAGGATGCCGTCACCCATGCAGGCGCCCGCCGCGAGGTCCTCGGAGGGCAGCACGGTGATGTCGTGGCAGCCGGTGGTCTTCGAGACGCCCGGGTTGGTGGGCCCGCCCGGGTTGCCGCCGCCGTCGGGGCCCTCACCGGGGAACAGCACCGGGAAGTCCACGACCGCCACCCGCTCGGGCGCCTTGCGCGGCACCTTGATGACGGAGATCCCGTCGTGCGGCGGCTGGCAGTCGGGGTACGAGGCGTTCGGCGAGTACGAGGAGACGTAGACGTAGACGTTCTTGCGCTCGGGCACCAGCGTGTGGGTGTGCGAGCCGCAGGCGGTCTCGACGGCCGCGACGTACTTCGGGTTCCGCTTGTCGCTGATGTCGAAGACCTTCATGCCCTCCCAGGAGGACTTCTCGGTCGCCGGCTGCGTGGTGCTGTTGCAACTGCTGTCGCTGCGCGAGGAGTCGGTCGACAGGAACAGCAGGTCACCGGAGACGGAGATGTCGTTCTGCGAACCGGGACACAGCACCTGGGCGACGGTCTTCGGCTTCTTCGGGTTCTTGATGTCGAAGATACGGAAGCCGTCGTAGTTGCCGGCGAAGGCGTACCGGCCCTGGAAGGCCAGGTCCGAATTGGTGCCCGGGAGTGCGTCCTTGGGGATGTTCGTCAGGTGCTCGATGTTGTCCGAGTGGACTATCTCGTCCTGGCCGGGGATCTCGCCGCTCCGTATCGCCTCGCGCACCTCGGCGCGCGCGCTCTTCGACACGTCCTTCGACGTGGCCGGGCTGTCCCCGGGGTCTGGGGTCGCCACGGCCGGGCCGGCGGTGAGCAGCGCGGAGAGCAGTCCGGCGGCGACCGCCGCGACTCCCAGGCGTCTGCGCCGCGTTCGCGGGTCGTTCAACAGGGTCACTGTTTCCTCCCTAGGTCCGTTCCCGTCGGAACGGTTCACGCACCACGCAGTATCGTCTTCGCCATGCTCATACCAACAGGGGGCAACAAACACGCAATGAAGTTTTTTGATCAGTGACGCGCGGAAGCGTGCTAGGACGGTCATCGCACCCACAAGGTGTTCCGCATTCCGCCTGCCACAGGAGGTTGTTGTGCCCTTTCGCTCCGCGATGTCCGGCGCGTCGCTCGTCACGGCCTCACTGGCCGCACTGGCCGTGCTCGGCCTGAGCGCCTGCGACTCGGACTCGGACACCGGGCCGGCCGCCGGGGCCGGGCCCTCGGTGATCGCTCCCGGCCGGCCGGGCGAGGACAACCGGACGATGTCCGCCGAGGACGCCGAGAAGCAGCGGGCCGACGACGACTCCCCCAACTCGGCGGACGTCGCCTACGCGCGGATGATGATCCAGCACCACGCCCAGGCACTGAAGATGACCGACCTCGTGCCGAAGCAGGCCGAGTCGGGCCGGATCAAGAAGCTCGCCGAACGGATCTCCGCCGCGCAGGGCCCGGAGATCGAGGCGATGCGGGGCTGGCTGAAGAACCACGGCGAGAAGGAGAAGGACGAGAAGGGGTCGGGCGGCGGGCACGAGCACGCCGGGATGCCCGGCATGGCGACCGAGGCCCAGCTGAAGAAGCTGCGCGCGGCGCGGGGGAAGGCCTTCGACCAGCTCTTCCTCACCCTCATGATCACCCATCACGAGGGCGCGATCACCATGGCCACGGACGTCAAGTCGCAGGGCAACAACGTGCAGGTCGAGGAGATGGCCGACGACGTGGTCGCCCAGCAGACGAGCGAGATCTCGCGGATGCGCGAGATGCTGTGACCCCAGGGGGTGTCGTTCGGATCAGGCCGGCTCCGGGCAACGGCGCCTTGGAATCACCCCGCGACCCCGGCAAGATCCAAACGACACCCCTGGACCGACGGCGGCTCAGCGGCGAGCGCGACGCGGCGCCAGGAACCCCTCGTCACGCGCCTGGCCGATCAGCCTGAGGGACTTGCGCCTGCTGTGCCCGGTCACGCGCATCACCGCGAGGACGGGGTCGGCCCCCTCCTCGCGGGCCTCCCGGTACTCCCGCGCCACGAGCCGGCACTCCTCCCTGCCGCGCGGCCACGCGGGACGGCCCCGGCGCGACGCGGCCGGCAGCGCGCGGGCACGCGCCGGCACGCAGGCCGCGAAGAGCGGAGTCTCCAGCCACTCGGCGAGCACGGCGAGGTCGTCGAGGGACAGGGGCGGCTCGGCCCGCACGCCCTCGACCCGCACCTCCCGGCCGGACAGGACGGCGAGCGCGTCCACCCGGGCGCCGTCGGCGAAATCCAGCCGGACATCGAACCAGGAGGCCGTGGCGCCGCCCTCCCGCACCACCCAGGCGTGCCGCACGGACATCTCACCGTCGTCCGGACAGCGATCGGAAAGCTGAAGAGAACGATCAAAGAAGGATGCTTCGAGCACATACGCAACGTAACCGAATGATCACATTCCATGCGAACGGAACACGCGGTCAGCCGCCGCCAAGGGCGGCGGCCTGGCGGGCGGCCGCGGACAGCAGGGCATCGAGCAACCCCGGGAACAGCGCGTCCAGGTCACCCCTGCGCAGGCCGTTCATCTTGGCCGTGCCGCGATAGGTCTGCCGGACCACCCCGCTCTCGCGCAGCACCCGGAAGTGGTGCGTGGTGGTCGACTTGGTGACCGGCAGGTCGAAGTGCGAGCAGGAGAAGAGCGCGTCGCTGTCGGCGGCGAGATCCCGCACGATCCGCAGCCGCACCGGATCGGAGAGCGCATGCAGCACGCCCTCCAGCCGGATCTCCCCGCGCGTGGGGTGCGGCAGCTCTCGGGCGCCTGTGGCGGTGGCGGCGGGGGTCACGGCGACTCCAGTTCGTCCGGGGAGGCCCCATTGTACGAGGACCACCGTAGTTTGACATCCGCCGTACTACGAGACGTATCGTACGAGCTGTCCTGACCCGCCGCACCCCAGGGAGCAGCCCGCCATGAGCGCCCTCTTCCAGCCTCTGCAACTGCGCGACACCACGATCCCGAACCGGGTCTGGATGCCGCCGATGTGCCAGTACTCCGCCGCACCTCAAGGCCCGCTGGCGGGCGTCCCCGGCGACTGGCACTTCGCGCACTACGGCGCACGCGCGGCCGGCGGCACCGGCCTGATCGTCGTGGAGGCCACCGGCGTGTCGCCCGAGGGCCGCATCTCCCCGCAGGATCTGGGGCTGTGGAACGACACGCAGGTCGAGGCGTTCCGCCGGATCACGGACTTCATGCGCTCCCAGGGCACCGTCCCCGCGGTCCAGCTGGCCCACGCGGGCCGCAAGGCGTCGACCGCGCAGCCCTGGAAGGGCGGCGCCCCGGTGGGGCCGGACGCGCACGGCTGGCAGCCGGTGGCCCCGAGCGCGCTCGCGTTCGACGCACGGCACCCGGTGCCGACCGAGCTGACGGTCCCGCAGATCCAGGAGGTGGTCGGCCGGTTCGCCGACGCCGCACGCCGGGCCCTCGCCGCCGGCTTCGAGATCGTCGAGCTGCACGGCGCCCACGGCTACCTGATCCACGAGTTCCTGTCGCCGCACTCCAACCACCGCACCGACGCCTACGGCGGCTCGTACGAGAACCGCACCAGGTTCGCCCTGGAGGTCGTCGACGCCGTACGGGAGGTGTGGCCGGACGACAAGCCGCTGTTCTTCCGCGTCTCGGCGACGGACTGGCTCGACGAGGGCGGCTGGACGCCGGAGGACACCGTCCGGCTGGCCGGGGATCTCAAGGCACACGGCGTCGACCTCCTCGACATCTCCACCGGCGGCAACGTCCCGCGCGTGCGGATCCCGACCGGGCCCGGCTACCAGGTGCCCTTCGCCGCGCGCGTGAGGGCCGGGGCCACGGTGCCGGTCGCCGCCGTCGGCCTGATCACCGAGGTGGCGCAGGCCGAGAAGATCCTGGCCAACGGTGAGGCCGACGCGGTTCTGCTCGGTCGCGAGCTGCTGCGCAACCCGTCCTGGGCGCAGCACGCGGCGCGGGAGCTGGGCGAGGACGTCCGGATGCCGGACCAGTACGGCTGGGGCATGTGAGGTGGCGTTCCGCGCGAAGCGTTGACCAGAAAGCGCTTACCCTCTACGGTCCGTTCATCAGCATGACCGTTGCGCGCACGGTGGGGCGCCCAGTGCCCCGCTTGCACCCCACCGCGCGTGCATCGCAATCATGTCGACGCACATCGTTCACGTACATGTTCCGTTCCACCCCCACTCCCTATGGAAGGGATCAGAACATGACCGCAGCGACACGCCCCCACACGCAACGGCGTGCGGCCGTAGGCGCGCTGGCCGCACTGAGCCTCTCGTTTGGCATGCTCATGACCTCCGAGGCCACCTCGGCGCACGCCGCGACCTGGCCCACCCCCAACGGCAGCGAAGGCGTCTCCTCCACCATCTCGGTGTCCGGCACCAAGGACTACGGGATGAAGCGCCTGTACGGCACCGGCGACCTCGGCTCCGGCGGCCAGGACGAGGACCAGGGCCCGATCCTGGAACTGGCACCCGGCGCGGTCCTCAAGAACGTGATCATCGGCGCCCCCGCCGCGGACGGCATCCACTGCGAGGGCAGCTGCACACTGCAGAACGTCTGGTGGGAGGACGTCGGCGAGGACGCGGCGACCTTCCGGGGCTCCTCGTCGTC
Source organism: Streptomyces sp. NPDC058985 (assembly GCF_042740985.1). Lineage (NCBI taxonomy): Bacteria > Bacillati > Actinomycetota > Actinomycetes > Kitasatosporales > Streptomycetaceae > Streptomyces > Streptomyces sp. NPDC058985. The sequence goes on from NZ_JBHYJX010000008.1 coordinate 115,195, forward strand.
GAACGTCTACACCGTCTCCGGCGGCGGCGCCAAGGAAGCCAGTGACAAGGTCTTCCAGTTCAACGGCGCCGGCACCCTGAACGTCTCCGACTTCGCCGTGAAGAACTTCGGCACCTTCATCCGCTCCTGCGGCAACTGCTCGTCGCAGTACAAGCGGACGATCAACCTCAACACCATCGAGGTGAACTGGAAGGGCGGCCGGATCGCCGGCATCAACACCAACTACGGCGACAGCGCGACCCTGCGCAACATCACCATCGTCGGGGACAGCAGCAAGAAGATCGTCCCGTGCCAGAAGTACATCGGCAACGACGACGGCGACGAGCCGGACTCCAACGGCTCGGGCCCCGACGGCACGTACTGCAGGTACGCGTCCTCCGACATCACCTACAAGTGACGCGTCAGGTCCGGGTGCCGCCCGCCCGGACCTGCCCGGACTGCTCCCGCTGATACTCCGTGTAGGCGTCCCTCAGGGCCGCCCCCGGCCAGTCGGACGGGAGCAGTTCCGCGGGCAGCACCGGGTCGGCGAGCAGATGGCGCACGACGGCCGCGAAGGCGGTGAGACGGTCGGCCGGCCGCCGGTCCCGGCCGACCCGCGCGAGCAGGTCCCGGGCCGTGCGGGACCAGGTGTCCAGCGGCCACAGCCGCGCGGCCAGTTCGGCGGCCGGGCGCTCGGGGCGTGAGACGAGGCGCTCGGCGACGCCGTCGAGAGCGGCGGGCAGCGGGCGGCGCAGGTTGGCGGGGCGCAGCCAGACGCCCTCCCGGAGTTCGGCGAGGCGCAGGGCGGTCAACCGGGTGCGCAGCTCGGCGCGTTCGGCCGGACCGCGGCCCGTCGCGGTGATCACGAGCATCTCCCAGTCGCCGTCCCACGCGCGCGTGCGCGGGCGCAGGGCCTCGTCCTGGCGCCGCTGGCGTTCCACCAGCCGCTCACTGAGCCGGTACCCGGTGTCCGTGCGCCTCAGGTCCCCGGCGGCGGCCATCCGGCTGAGCGCGGCGCGCACCGTGGACCCGCCGACGTCGAACCCCTCCACGAGCCGCACCAGCTCCCGGACCGGCAGTTCGGGGGGATGCGTGCCGAGCAGCAGGCTCAGCACCACCGACCGCGCGGACAGCGGGCGCAGCGGCGGCTCGCCGGAGGCCTCGGAACCGTTCATCCGCGCGGGCACGCGTCGTCCGTCCACATGAGCACGTACTGTACGTGCGCCCGAGGTGTTGCACTATTGCTGCGGCCGTAGCGACGATGCAACACTCGGGTCATGACGACACTCGCGCAGGAGCCGGACGAGCGGTACGAGGAGTCCGCGGGCAACCCGGAGGGGTACGCCACGCACGACGTCACCAACCAGCCCCCTCCCCTGGCCCCCTACGACGCCTCGGACGACACGGCGCTGCTGGAAGGTCTGCGGCGGGAGGGCGCCGGGTGGGCCGAGGAAGGGCTGCGCCGGCTCGGGCGGCGGGCCGGCAGCGCGGAGGCGCAGGACTGGGGCGACCTGGCCAACCGCCACGAACCCGTACTGCGCACCCACGACCGGTACGGCAACCGGGTCGACGAGGTGGAATACCACCCGAGCTGGCACCGCCTGCTGCGGGTGGCGGTCGGGGAGGGCCTGGCGGGCGCGCCCTGGGCGGACGACCGGCCGGGCGCCCATGTGGCGCGCACTGCGGGCGGTCTGGTGTGGGGCCACACGGAGGCGGGACACGGGTGCCCGACGTCGATGACCTACGCGGCCGTCCCGGCGCTGCGCACCACCCCGGAGCTGGCCGAGGTCTACGAGCCGCTGCTGACCGGCCGGGAGTACGAGCCGGGGCTGCGGACGCCCACGGAGAAGCGCGGCCTGCTGGCCGGGATGGGCATGACCGAGAAGCAGGGCGGCTCGGACGTCCGCACGAACACCACGACGGCCACCCCGACCGCCGAGCCCGGCGTGTACACGCTGCGCGGGCACAAGTGGTTCACGTCGGCGCCGATGTGCGACGTGTTCCTGGTGCTGGCCCAGGTGGCGCCCGGCAGGGGGCAGGGGGGACTGTCCTGCTTCCTGGTGCCTCGCGTGCTGCCGGACGGCACCCGCAACGCCTTCCGCATCCAGCGGCTGAAGGACAAGCTCGGCAACCGGTCCAACGCCTCGTCCGAGCCCGAGTTCGACGGCACCGTCGCCTGGCTGGTCGGACCCGAGGGGCAGGGCGTCAAGACGATCATCGAGATGGTCAACTGCACCCGGCTGGACTGCGTGATGTCCTCGGCGACGCTGATGCGCAAGACGCTGGTCGAGGCCGGCCACCACGCACGGCACCGCAGCGCGTTCGGCGCCCGGCTCCTCGACCAGCCCTTGATGCGCAACGTGCTGGCCGACCTGGCACTGGAGTCCGAGGCCGCGACGGCGCTCACCCTGCGGCTGGCCGGGGCGGCGGACCGGGCGGTGCGCGGGGACACCGCCGAGGCGGCCTTCCGGCGGATCGCCACCGCCGTCGGCAAGTACTGGGTGACCAAGCGGGGACCCGCGTTCACCGCGGAGGCCCTGGAGTGCCTCGGCGGCAACGGCTACGTGGAGGAGTCGGGCATGCCCCGCCACTACCGCGAGGCCCCGCTGCTGTCGATCTGGGAGGGCTCGGGGAACGTCAACGCCCTCGACGTCCTGCGCGCGCTGGGCCGCTCCCCCGCCACCGCGCACGCCCTCTTCGCGGAACTCGCCCTCGCACGCGGGGCGGACGCCCGGCTGGACGCCGCCGTGGCCCGGCTGGAGAGGGGGCTGACCGAGGCGTCCGAGACCGGTGCCCGCCGGCTGGTGGAGCTGATGGCCCTCACCCTCCAGGGCTCCCTCCTGGTCCGGCACGCGCCGCCCGCCGTCGCCGACGCCTTCTGCGCGACGCGGCTCGGCGGCGACTGGGGGCACGCCTTCGGCACCCTGCCGTCCACGGCCGGCCTCGGCTCCATCCTGGCGCGGGCGCTGCCGACGGCGGACTGAGCGGGCGGGGTCTGAGCGGGCGGGGTCGGGTTCCGGCCCCGCGCCCGCCCCCCTCCCCCGGCTCCGCGAGCATGCCGCATCACCGCGATGAGCTGCGACGACGCCGACTCCAGAGGTGACTGTCAGTGGCTGGGTGCAGACTGGCCCGTGTCCGAGACAAAGGCGTCGACGAGGACGCCGCGGAGGTGATCGGCATGACCGAGGTACTGCTCGCCGTGGGCACCCGCAAGGGCCTGTTCATCGGGCGCCGGCGGGGTGGCACCTGGGAGTTCGACGAGAGCCCGTATTTCAACGCCCAGGCCGTCTACTCGGTCGCCCTCGACATCCGCGGCGACACGCCGCGCCTGCTGGCGGGCGGCGACAGCGCGCACTGGGGCCCGTCGGTCTTCCACTCCGACGACCTGGGCCGCACCTGGACCGAACCGAGCGCTCCGGCCGTCAAGTTCCCCAAGGACACCGGCGCCTCACTGGAGCGGGTGTGGCAGCTGCACCCGTCCGCCGCCGAGCCGGACGTGGTCTACGCGGGCACGGAACCGGCCGCGCTGTACCGCTCGGAGGACCGCGGCGAGAGCTTCGAGCTGGTCCGGCCCCTGTGGGAGCACCCCACGCGGTCCCAGTGGGTGCCGGGCGGCGGCGGGGAGGGGCTGCACACCGTCCTCACCGACCGGCGGGACCCCGGCTCGGTGACGGTCGCCGTGTCGACCGCGGGCGTGTTCCGCACCACCGACGGCGGCGCGACCTGGGCGCCGTCCAACTCCGGTGTCTCCGCGGTCTTCCTGCCGGACCCCGACCCGGAGTTCGGCCAGTGCGTGCACAAGGTCGCGCGGGACGCGGCCGACCCGGACCGCCTGTACCTGCAGAACCACTGGGGGGTGTACCGCAGCGACGACGCGGGCACCCACTGGACGGACATCGGCGAGGGGCTGCCGTCCACGTTCGGGTTCGCCGTGGCCGCCCACCCGCACCGCGGCGACACGGCGTACGTCTTCCCGATCAACGCCGACGCCGACCGGGTGCCCGCGGACCACCGGTGCCGGGTCTTCCGCACCGCGGACGCGGGCAAGAGCTGGGAGCCGCTGTCGGCGGGCCTGCCCCGGGAGGACCACTACGGCACGGTGCTGCGCGACGCGCTGTGCACGGACGACGCGGACCGCGCGGGCGTGTACTTCGGCAATCGCAACGGCGAGGTGTTCGCGTCGGCCGACGACGGCGACAGCTGGCGGCAGTTGGCCTCCCACCTGCCGGACGTCCTGTGCGTGCGGGCCGCGGTCCTGGCGTGAACCGGGCGGGAGAACCGGCCTTGGCCACCGCTTGATCGGCGTCACCCGTACGGCAGTAGGGTGACGCCCGTGGCACCACGACCCTTGAACGAAATCGTCGAAGCGGGCTGGGCGAAGACGCTGGACCCCGTCGCCGGGCGGATCACCTCGATGGGTGACTTCCTGCGCGCTCCCGGGACGCCTCGCGCGCACGGTCTCCGAAGGACGCCGCGACCCCGTCTGGCCCACAGCGCACCGCACGGCGACCGAGCCTGATCAGTCCGACCGGCGCACGGCCTCGGCGGCCCCTTCCGGGGCCGTCAGGCCGACGATCACAACCGGGGTGTCCGCGGTGTGGGCGTCGGTGTCATGGCCGGGTTCGGGCCAGGGCAGTCTGCCGGTCACGGCGTGGCCCGCCTTCTCGTCACGGCCGTCGTCGTGCGCGCCTGTCAGGCGTGCGTGTAGCCGCCGGTGCTGCCCGCCGAGCCGCGTGTTCGGGCGGAGCGCGCCGTCCACAAGCGCACCGGGCGCTCGCCCGTCCCCAACGGGCGCGCGCCCGCGTCGAGGTGGGCCGCAGCGGGCTGGCCAGGAGATCGGGGTCCGTCAGGTCGTTGACGGCGACGATCTCGACGTCCCAGCGGGTGAGCGCCACTCGGGTGACCGTCCGTCCGATGCGGCCGCATCCGTTGATGGCGATGCGAGTTGCCATGGTGCCGGTACTCTCCGGTACTCCTCGTGCAGAAAATCAGGCGACGGTGCGCGCCTGTGCGTTCCGCCAGGAGGACAGGGCGAGCAGCGCTGCGGCGAAGAAGGCCGCCGAGGCGATGAGCGCCGAGATGTGCAGGCCGGAGACCAGGTCCCGGCCGGCGATGAGGGAGACGAAGAGGGCGACGCCGAGCGAGTTGCCGATCTGGCGCGCCACGTTGAACACCGCCGACGCCACACCCGCGTTCTCGGTGGGGGCGGCCTGCACGATGGCGGCCGTGGCCGCCGGGACCGTGCTCGGGGTGGCGAGGCCGGTCGCGACGAGGGCGGGCAGCAGCATCCAGTACGGGGTGTCGGGACCGGCGAACAGCCAGCCGACGAACCCGGCGGCACCGAGCAGCAGGGCCCCGGTCATCGGGACGTATGGGCCGTAGCGGGCGGTCAGGCGACCGGAGAGCGGCGCGGCCACGACGGCCATGCACACCGTCGGCAGCAGGGCCAGACCGGCGCCCAGTGCGTCGTAGCCGCGCTCGTTCTGCAGGTAGAGCGTGGACAGGTAGAGCATGCCGTAGTAGCCGAGGTTGAGCAGGACACCCACCGCGGCAGTGGAGGCGAAGCCGGGTGACCGGAAGAGCGACAGGGGCAGCAGCGGCGGCTTCTCCGCGATCCCCCGTGCTTCCGTGCGTCGCTCGACCACGACGAAGAGGGCGAGCGCGACCACACCGAGAGTGCCGGCGCCCAGCACCACCGGCGAGTCCCAGCCCTGGGTGCCGGCCTCGTTGAGCATGCCGGCCAGCGCCAGTACGGCGACGATGCCCAGGACCTGGCCGAGCGGGTCCAGCCCGCGTGGTGGGGTGCGGGACGCCTTCGCCATCGAGATCGCCGACTGAGTCCGGCGCTGCCGGGTCAGCCCGCCTCGCGGGACACCGTGGGCTCTCCGTCGAGCACGGAACATCAGAGGGCGAGCAGGCTGCCCTCCAGCAGTTCGAGCGCGGTGGCCTCGAACCGCAGGCCACCGGTGCTGAGCGGGCCCCGGCTGGGCGGGGACCGGGGTCCCGGTACCGTCCGGGGCGGTGATCAGCGAGAGGGGAGGCCGGACACACGAGGCCCTACGGAAGTCGCCAATCCACCGGCTGGGCACCCTGCCCGACCAGCAGGTCGTTGGCCCTGCTGAACGGGCGGGAGCCGAAGAACCCACGGTCCGCCGACATCGGCGACGGGTGCGCCGACTCGATCGCAGGCAGATCCCCCAGCAGCGGCCGCAGGTTTCGGGCATCCCGGCCCCACAGGATGGAGACCATTGGCTTGCCGCGTGCCGCCAGGGCGCGTATCGCCTGCTCGGTGACCTCCTCCCAGCCCTTGCCGCGGTGGGCCGCCGGACTGCGCGGGGCCGTCGTCAACGCCCTGTTGAGCAGCATCACACCTTGCCGCGTCCATGGCGTCAGATCGCCGTTCGACGGCCTCGGCAGCCCGAGGTCGGAGTGCATCTCCCGGAAGATGTTCTCGAGACTCCCCGGCAAGGAACGCACCTCCGGCGCCACCGCGAAGCTCAACCCGATCGCCATACCCGGCGTGGGGTAGGGGTCCTGACCGACAATCAGGACACGAACATCATCGAAGGGTTGTTGAAAAGCCCGCAGGACATTCGCCCCGGCCGGAAGGTACGTGCGCCCCGCCGCGATCTCGGCCCGCAGGAAATCCCCCATCGCCGCGATGCGTTCGGCCACCGGCTCAAGGGCCTTCGCCCAGCCTGCTTCAACAAGTTCATGCAAAGGTCGTGGTGCCACGCCGCGTCACTCTACTGGCCCACACCGCCGCCCCGCATACACAGGCGAGCCCCCGCACACGGGCCGTCCCGCAGGCGCTACCCTTCCTCCTCGTCGAGACCTGCGAGTCGGTCGAGCAGCTCACGCAGCCGGTCATCGGGAAGGAGAGGAGCTTGTTCCGTCCAGTGCTCAAGCCACTCCGCCACGTTCATCATCCCTCCAACGGCGACCTGACCCCGTGGACCCGGCAGGGCGTGCTGCTGCACAACAGGACGCTCACCACCGCCCCGCAGAAGCCCGTCTCCATCCTGTGGGGCCGCGACGCCCGCAACCTGCGGCCGCTGCTCGGCGACCTGCCGGCCCTGGAGTCCGCGCACCCGTCCCCGATGTCGGCCGACCGCGGGTTCTTCGGCTCCCGCCCGTTCAGCAGGGCCAACGACCTGCTGGTGCGGCTGGGGGGCCGGCCGGTCGACTGGCGGCTGCCGTGAGCGGCGGCTTCCTGGCCGTGGACTCCGGCGGCTCGGGTCTGCGCGTGGTCGTGGGCACCGCCGGTACCGACGGACGCGGCCCGCTCGGTCACCGCGCGTCGCGGGAGCCCGTGCGCACCGGGCCCCGTGGCATCGAGCCGGAGCACCTGATGGCCCAACTGCTGCCCATGGTGCGGGCGTTGACCGCCGAGACCCTGGTGGACCGGTTCGGCACCGTCGTCGTCGGGGCCGCGGGTCTTGCCACCCTGGGCGACGCCCTGCGCGCCGAACTGCCGGGCGCGCTCGCGCGGGAGCTGGGAGCGCGGAAGGTCGCGCTGGTCGCCGACGCGGTGACCGCCTACGTCGGCGCCCTCGGCCCCCGGCCCGGAGCGGTGGTGGCCGCCGGGACCGGTCTGATCGCGACGGGCACCGACCTGGCCCGCTGGCACCGGGCGGACGGCTGGGGGCACCTGCTGGGCGACTGCGGGGGCGGCGCGTGGATCGGACGGGCCGGTCTGGAGGCCGCGCTGCGCGCCCACGACGGGCGGGAGGGCGGCTCGGCGCCGCTGCTGGCCCGGGCCCGGGAGCGCTTCGGCCCGGCGGCGGGCATCCCCGGGCAGCTGTATCCGCGGACCGACCGCCCCGCCGTCCTCGCCTCCTTCGCGCCCGAGGTGGCCGCCTGCGCGCCCGGCGACCCCGTGGCCGCCGGGATCCTGCGCGCCGCGGCACGGCACATGGCCGACTCGGCCGCCGCGGTCTGCCCCCGCGACGGCGAGCCCCGCCTCGCGGTCACCGGCGGCCTGCTGAAGCTGGGCGACCCGCTCGTCGTACCGCTGGAGGAGGAGCTGGCGAAGCGGCTGCCGCAGGCACGGCGGACGGCCGCGGACGGCGATCCCCTGGACGGCTCGGTCCGCATCGCCACCGACCTGGCGACCGGGACGCTCACCCTTCCGGGCGATGACGCGATGCTGTGGGTGACGACCGTGACGGAAGGCCGATAACCGGTCCGCCGGAGAGGTGAATCGTGCCGATGTCGGCCGATCCGTACATCACTCATCAGACAAAACAGGACGGATACCGCTCACCTGCACCCTCCCCGAACAGGGAAACCCCGGAAACCAGTAACATGCGGCGCCATGAGCTCCCCCACTGGGCCCGCGTCCGGCCTGCCAGTACGAATGCCGCGCCCCCGCCAGCCGGGACGGCACCGCCGCCCCGAACCCCTGGTGGCTCCCGAGGGCGCGCCCGCGCTTGTCCTCGCGGTCCCGGGCACGCCCAGTAGCGCCACCCGGGGCCTCGCCGACGAGGTCATCAGCATCGCCCGCTCCGAGCTCCCCGGCCTCGACGCCCGGATCGGACACCTCGAAGGGGACGACGCCGAGTTCCCCTCGCTGTCGGCCGTGCTCGTGAGCGCCGCCGAGGAGCGCACCGCCCGCTTCGAGCAGGCGCGCGCCGCCGGCCTGGAGGTGAAGGAGCCCGACGGCCCCGTCGCCGTCGTCGTGCCGCTGCTCGCGGGCCCGGACAACGCGCTGCTCCGCCGGATCCGGCAGGCCGTCATGGACAGCAGGGTCGCGGCCGAGCTGACCGACGTGCTCGGCCCGCACCCGCTGCTGGCCGAGGCCCTGCATGTGCGGCTCTCCGAGGCCGGGCTGGCCCGCGCCGACCGCGCCCGGCTGTTCACCGTGGCGACCGCCGCGGACGGCATCATCCTGGCCTCCGTGGGCGGTGACGAGGCGGTCCAGGCGGCCGGGATCACCGGCATGCTGCTCGCCGCGCGCCTCGCCGTGCCGGTGATCGCCGCCGCGCTGGACGAGGAGGGCTCGATCGCGTCCGTGGCCGAGCAGCTGCGCTCCTCGGGCTCCCAGCAGCTGGCGCTCGCGCCCTACCTGATCGGCCCCGAGATCGAGGCGTCCGTACTGGAGGAGGCCGCCAAGGAGGCGGGCTGTTCCACCGCCGAGCCGCTCGGCCCGTACCCGGCGATCGGCAAGCTGGCGCTGGCCAAGTACACGACGGCGCTCGGCATCTCGCCGCAGCAGCCGCAGGGCACGCCGGTCCGCTGACGCGCGGACGCCTGCGCGAACGCGGTCGCGGGCGGCACGAGACACGGCGACACGGCAGCTCAGGGCAGCCGAAGGGCCCGCTCCGGTACGGGAGCGGGCCCTTTGTCGTGCCGTGCGCGAAGAGGGCCCTCGACGGTCGGCCGTGGCCCCCGGGCGACGTCAGCCGAAGACCACGCAGGACGCCGCAGGCACCGCCAGTGAGCCGGCCCGGCGGGGCACGCCCGTGTCCGGGTCGAGGGCGAACCAGGTCACGTCCCCGGAGCGCTCGTTGGCCGCGTACAGGAAGCCGTCGGACTCGGCGATCTCCCGGGGCCAGTGCCCGCCGCAGGGCACGGTCGCGGTCAGGCGCAGTCCGTCCGTCTCCACGGCGAGGACGGACAGGACGTCCTCGCCGCGGGTGGCGGTCCACACGAAGCGGCCGTCGGGCGAGACCACGACGCCGGACGGGTAGGCGTCCCCGGCCGGCGCCCCGGGCAGCACCGGCACCTCGGTGAGCGGCTGGAGGACGCCCTCGGCCGCGTCCCAGCGGCAGACGGTGACGGTGGGCGCCAGTTCGTTGAGTACGTAGGCGTGGCTGCCGTCCGGGTGGAAGGCCAGGTGGCGCGGGCCCGAGCCGGGGCGCAGCGCGGTCTCCCGGTGCACGGCCGGGGCGCCGTCCGTCAGGGTGCAGACGCGGACCGAGTCGGTGCCCAGGTCCACGCTGACCGCCCACCGCCCGCTCGGGTCGGGCCGCACCTGGTGCGCGTGCGGCGTCTGCTGCCGCTGGGCATGGGGGCCGGAACCGGTGTGCCGCAGGACGCCGGAGGCGGACCGGGCGAGGCTGCCGTCGGAGCGGACCGGCACGGCGGAGACGGTGCCCGAGCCGTAGTTGGCGGTGAGCACGTGGCCGTCGTACAGGCTGAGGTGGGTCGGTCCGTCGCCGCCCACGGGCACCGGGCGCCCGGCGGGCTCGGGCTTGTCCCCGTGCACGCGGTAGGCGGCCACCGCGCCCTCGGCCGTCTCGCTGACGGCGTAGAGCGTGGCTCCGTCGGGGGCCAGGGCGAGGTAGGACGGGTCGGGCAGCCGGTCCGTGCCGCTCACGACGGTGAGCGCGCCGCTGTCGAGGTCGACGTCCGCCGTCAGGATGCCGGGACCGCCGGCCGCCGTGAACGACCCGATGTACGCCCGCCGCTGCCGCCTGCCACCGTCCGCCACCGCTGCCCCTCTCGTCCTGCGTCACTCGTCGCACGCCGTCCCGGTCGGGCCGGTCACGACAGGTCGTCCGCCCCGCAGCGACGGTAGCAGTCGATCACCTGCGGTCTAGACCAAACGGGTGGCGTGGCGCCCGACGGCTCAGGCGCCGACCAGCGGGGACCCGGAGGGGGCGCGCAGGGGCGCGGCGAGTTCGGCGAGGGCGCGCTCCAGGTCGTGGAGGTGCGCCAGCGCCGGTTCGACGGCGCGGGGGCCGGCCGCGTGGGCGGGCACGTCGCCGCCGCCGGTGAGGGCCTCCACGGCGGACTCGACCCGCCAGCAGGCGGCGGCCAGCCGGGCGTCGTGCGAGGCCTCCGGGTCGGCGGCGACGGCGACCAGGCCGCGGATCTCCCGGGCGCAGTCGTCGAGCAGGTCGAGCACGCGCCGGGCGCGCCGTTTGCGGCCGGACATCGGGTTCAGCGGGTGCACGAGCGGGGCGACCGACAGCCGGACCCGGCCCAGCAGCTGCTCCAGTTCGGCCACGCGCGGCGCGGGGTCGGCGCCCTCGGTTCCGGCGAGCCGGGCGGCGGCCTCGGCGGTGCAGGCGTGCACGCAGCGCAGGGCGCGCTGGATCCAGGCGTCGGTGACGGCGTGCGTGGTGACCGGCAGGAGGAAGAGCACGGCGAGTACGGCGCCGAGCGCACCGACGCCGGTCTCGGCGATCCGCAGGGCGAGCAGGCCGGGGCTGAGGACGCCCAGGAGGCCGTAGAGCAACTCGGCGAGGAGGGTCACGCAGAGCATCATCCAGGTGTAGGAGACGGCCGCGGTGTAGAAGATCCCGAAGACGCATGCGGCGGCGAGCAGGGCGGTGGGCACCACGGAGCCGGCCAGCGGGAAGGCCACCAGGAAGCCCAGACCGATGCCGACGACGGTGCCGAGGACCCGGCGGAAGCCGCGGACCAGGGTCTCACCGCGCGAGGTGGTGTTGACGAACACCCACCAGGCGGCGCCGACCGCCCAGTACCAGCGTTCGCCCGACACCAGCTGGCCCACGACCAGCGCGAAGCCCGCTCCCGCGGTGGCCTGGACGGCCTGGCGGGTGGTGATCCGGGCGAGTCCGGTGCCACCGGGCGGCGCGGGGACGGCGGGCGCGGGCCGGCCGCGCTCGTAGCACCACAGGCCGAAGCGGACCGCCGCGGCGGTCGCCACGGACAGCAGGACGGCGGTGAACATCTCGGGCAGCCGGTCCGTGGTCGCCCGCAGGAACTGGGCGATGAAGAAGGTCATGAACGCGAACACGCCGAGGCTGTGCCCGCGCGGGCCCCAGCGCCGGGCGTAGACGCCCGCGCCGACGACGGCGAGGAAGGTGAGGTCGCGGGCCACGGGGAGGTCGTGCAGAGCCGCCGCGGCGGCGAGCACGGGCAGTCCGGCCAACGGCAGCAGCGCGGTGGTGACGACCTGTCCGCGGACGGTCGCGTCGGTGACGGTGAACAGCGCCAGCAGCGCGGCGAGCCCGCCGATGACGGCGCCCACCAGCGAGACGCCGGCCAGCCCGCACACGACGACGGCCGCCCCGATGCCGAGGACGGCGCGCGCGGCGAACCGCAGCCGTACCCGCCCCGGATCCGGGCTCATGAACACCTTCTTCAGCACTGCTTACCGCCCCCTCGCACCGGCCCGAACGTACTGGCATGAAAAAGGCGCCGCGGGATCCGCAGCGCCATCGACCGTCCTATAGGAGCATCCCTGCCGCCACTGGCTCAACCGGGCGCTTCCGGACTGTGCCATTGGTACAGTCGTCGTGGCAATTTCCCGGCCACCCGAGAGCCAATGGCCGACGAAGGAAGGACTGGCCCCGTCATGGCCGTCGACGCGCTCGACACCCGCATCCTGCGACTGCTCCTCGAACAGCCGGGCACCAGCGTGCGCGAGTACGCCCGGCTCCTCGGTGTCGCCCGCGGCACGCTGCAGGCCCGGCTCGACCGGCTGGAGCGCGAGGGCGTGATCACCGGTACCGCGCCCACCCTCTCCCCCGCCGCGCTGGGCCACCCGGTGCTCGCCTTCGTGCACATCGAGGTCACCCAGGGCCACCTCAACGAGGTGGGCGAGGCGCTGGCGGCCGTGCCCGAGATCGTGGAGGCCTTCTCCATCACGGGCGGCGGGGACCTGCTGACCCGCGTCGTGGCCCGCGACAACGCGCACCTGGAGGACGTGGTCCAGAAGCTGATCAGCCTGCCCGGGGTGGTCCGCACCCGCAGCGAGGTGGTGCTCCGCGAACGCGTCACGCACCGGCTGCTGCCCCTGGTGGAGTCGATCGGGCGCTCGGCCCGGAAGTGATCCTTGGCATCCTGGAGCGCATGTGCACTCTCGGCGGCATCTCGGTCATCTTCGATCTCGACGGCACGCTCGTGGACAGCGAGCCGAACTACTACGAAGCCGGTCGGCTGACCCTCGCCGAGTACGGCGTCGAGGACTTCACCTGGGCGGACCACGAGACGTACGTGGGCATCAGCACCCAGGAGACGGTCGCCGACTGGAAGCGGCGGTACGCGCTGACGGCAGCCGTGGAGGAGCTGCTCGCCGTCAAGAACCGCCACTACCTGGAGCTGGCCCGCACCTCGGCCCGCGCGTACCCCGAGATGCGGAAGCTGGTCGAGTGGCTGGCCGGCGAGGGCGTCCCGCTGGCGGTCGCCTCCGGGTCGTCACCCGAGGCCATCGGGGCGATCCTGGCCCGCACCGGCCTGGACGCCCACTTGCGCACGGTCGTCTCGGCCGACGAGGTGGCGCGGGGCAAACCGGCCCCCGACGTCTTCCTGGAGGCCGCCCGCAGGATCGGCGCGGCCCCGGCCGACTGCGTGGTCCTGGAGGACGCCGCTCCCGGGGCCGCCGCCGCGCACGCGGCGGGGATGCGCTGCATCGCGGTGCCGTACGTCGCGGCGCAGGCGGACGCCCCCGAGTTCGCCACCGCCGGACTGCTGGTGCGCGGGGGCCAGGACGCGTTCACCGCGCGGGCGGCGTACGACTGGCTCGCGGGACCGGCGCGGGCAAGTTTTTGCCCGGAGAGGTGATCAGAGCACGGCCCGTATCCGTACCTCCTGGTGTCCGAGCCTGTTTTCGCCCCAGGAGGCACGATGCGCATCACGCGCACCACGGCAGGGACGGCCTTCGTGGCCGGTGCCCTGGTCCTCACCCTCACCGCCCTCGCCTACCCGACCATGCTCGGGATGCAGAACACGAGCAGTGACCAGGCCAGGATCATCACCAACACGCGGTACGGACCGCTCACCGAGCAGGACCGGGACTTCGTGGTCAAGGTGCGTGCCGCGGGGCTGTGGGAGCACCCGCTGGGGCTGATGGCGATCGAGCGCGGGACGACACCGGAGATGAAGGAGGCCGGGGAGCACCTGGTCGTCGGGCACGCCCGGCTCGACGCGACCTGCCGCAAGATCGCTCCCGAGCTGGGGATCACCCTGCCCAACCTGGCGTCCCCGCAGCAGCAGCAGTTCGTGTCGACCGTGGACGGGACCACGGGCAGGCAGTTCGACACCACCGCGGTGAACATCATGCGCATCACGCACGGCCAGATCTTCCCGGCCATCGCCAAGATCCGCGCCAACACCAAGAACTCCCTGGTGCGGCAGCTGGCGGATCAGGCCAACGACACCGTCCTGGACCACATCACCGTGCTGGAGAAGACCGGGCTGGTCAACTTCGACCAGGTCAACTTCCAGCAGACGGCGCCGCCGAGCCTGCCCAAGGTGCAGCTGACACCGCCCGCGCCGCAGCCGGGTGAGCCGGTGCTCTCCCTCACCCAGCCGCCCGGTCTCGACGTCAACACCTCGGCGCCGACGCCGAGTCCGACGGTCCGCTGACGGGTTCGGAGGTCCGGCGGGTCAGCGGCGGCGGGGCTTGCCGCGCCCGCCGCCGCTGCCGCTCTTCCTGCGCGGGGTGCCGCCGCCGCGCCGGGCTCCGCCGGTCTGCTGCTTCCCGGCCTGCTGCTTGCCGGCCTGCTGCTTGCCGGCCGCCGGCTTCCGTCCGGCGGACGACGGGTCGGGCTGCCGGCCCCGGGTGCTGTTGACGGTCCGGCCTCGGACGATGCCGATGAAGTCCTCGACCCGGTCCGTGTGCGCGTCCTGAGGCCAGGACAGCGCCACGCCCGACTGGGGGGCGTCGGTGACCGTCCGGTACGTGAGGTCCTTGCGGTGATGCAGCCGGGCCAGCGACAGGGGCATCAGCAGGACGCCGATCCCGGCCGCCACCAGTTCGACGGCGTCCGCGGTGGTGGCCGGACGCTCGAACGCGGGCCGGCCCGGCGGCCGCTCCTCCCACCCGAGGACGTCGTCCAGGGGGTGCAGCACGATCTCGTCGGCGAGGTCCTCGGCGGTCACCTCGTCGGCCGCGGTGACGAGGTGGTCCTTGGGGATCACCACGACCGTGGTCTCGGTGTAGAGGGGGATGGCGCTGAGGCGGGTCCGGTCGACGGGCAGCCGCACCAGTCCGGCGTCGGCGTCGCCGTCCAGCAGGACGCCGACGGCGCCGGCCGCGGGGACCTGGGTCAGGGACAGCGGGACGTCCGGCAGCCGCTCGTTCCAGATGCGCGCCCACTTGTCGGGCGTCACCCCCGGGACGTACGCGAGCCGGAACGAGGGGCGGTCTTCCGAGCCTGTCACCCGGCCAGGTTACCGGGCGTGGTCGGGGGCCGCTCACATGCTCGATACCCTTGACGGCATGACGTCGCACCAGAACACCCAGTCCATGAAGCCCGCGACCGCGGCGAAGAAGCTGGGTGTGTACCTCGAAGCCACACCCGCTCAGTTCCGGGAGGGCGTCGTCACGCGCGCCGAGCTGAACGCGCTCCAGACCGAACCGCCCGCGTGGCTGCGTGACCTGCGGCGCGACGGCCCGCACCCGCGGCCGGTGGTGGCGGCCAAGCTCGGGGTGTCCATCGCGGGCCTGCACCGCGGCGGAGTGTCGGAGCCGCTCACCACGGAGCAGATCGAGACGCTGAAGCAGGAACGCCCGGAGTGGCTGGAGCGGGAGCAGGCCGTCCAGGCCGACGTCCGCAAGGAGACGGCCCGGGTGAAGAAGCTGCACGCCGAACGGGCCGAGCGCGCGGACCGCGACTGACCTGACGCCGGGCCCCCGGGCTCGCGAGGGTTCAGCGCGGCGCCCCGCCCGGGCCGCCCAGGAGGTCGGCGCAGTCGGCGGGCAGTTGGGCCAGGAGCCGGTCGACGCGTTCGCGGGGCACCGCTTCGGCCAGGGTGGCGAGCACCGCGCCCGCGTCCCACTCCGCGGTGCGCGGGCGGGCGCCGGTCTGCTGGGCCACCCGCCGCAGGAACTCGTCGCGCCCGAAGGACTCGGGCCTCCCCCGCTCGGGGCGCAGCACGTCTTCCAGGGGCGCGGGCAGGTCGGCGGCGAGCACGGCCGCCTCCCCGGGGGAGACGCGGGACGCGATCACCCAGAGAACGGCCCTGCTGACCTGCTCGGCCTCGTCGTCGCTGTGGTACTCGCCGAGGTCGCGGACCCGGGTCAGGAATTCGTCCAGCCGCACGTCCTCGCCTCCCTGTGCCGCTTACGGCTCGGGGCCGGGTGCCCACCGCCCGCGAGGGGAAACCAGCCCGTGCCCGTGCTCAGCCGCGGGCGCGCACGGCGGCGGCGAGGTCGGTCACCCGGGTCAGGGCGTCGTCCCCGAACAGCGCGCGTCCGGCGGCGATCCGCTCGCGGCGGGCCGGCCCCGGGGCGGTGAGCCGGCGTACCGCGCCGAGCAGCGCGGTGTCGTCCCCGGCGACCTCCGACACGGCCAGCGCGGCCATCCGCCGGACACCGTCCGCGCCGTGGCCCGGTATCGGGCGGTACCCCACGACCGGCAGTCCGGCGGCGAGCGCTTGTACGGCCGTCTGGCCGGCCGCGTTGTCGATCAGGGCGCCGGCGGCGTGCAGCAGGCCGGGCATGTCGGTCACCCAGCCCAGGGCGACGACGCCCGGGGTGCCGGACAGAGTGCGGCGCAGCCGCTGGTTGCCGCCGCAGAGCACGACCGGCAGGAAGCCGTGGGCCGCGAGGAGCCGGACGGTGCCGTCCAGGTGGGTGCCGACACCCCAGGCGCCGGCGGACACCACGACGGGGGTCCGCCCGGGACCGAGCCGGTCGAACAGCGCCCGCCACCCGGCCGCACCGGGGGCCTCGGTGAAGAACTCCGGGGCCACCACGGGACCGCAGGTCCCCGCGGAGCCACCCGTGCTCTCGCGCGCCTCGCGTGCCGCGTCCTCGGTGAGACACAGGCAGTGGTCGTTGCCGGGGTGCAGCCACTGCCGGTGGACGGCGAAGTCGATCACGAGGACGACGCTGGGCACCGGCAGCAGACCGCGGGCGCGCAGGTGCCCGGTCAGCTGGGCGCCGAGGTGGAACACGGGGACGACCACGTCCGCGCCGGACCGCTCGGCCAGCTCGCGCAGCCGGCCGCCGGCCAGCCGGGCCAGGGGCGTGCCGCCGGGGCGGCGTCCCGCGCCGGGGCGCAGGAAGATGCGGTGGACCGCGGCGTAGAGCCAGGGGAAGTGGCGTACCGACCCGCGGTAGCAGCGCCGCAGGGCGCCGCCGAGGCCGTAGGGCAGGAGCGCGAGGATGTCGACGACCAGGGCGTCGCCGCCGCGCTCGCGGGCGCGGCGGACCAGTTCGGCGGCGACGGTGTCGTGGCCGGCGCCCATGCTCGCGCTGACCACCAGCAGACGGCAGCGCTCCCGCGTGGTGGGCGGTGCTGCCGGCCGGGGCACCGGGGAGCCCGTCGGGGGGCCGGCCGATGAACTGCGAGGATGCACGGCGGACCAAGTTGCCCACCCGACATGTTCCAAACCACCCCACATGGGTGCGTTTCGGGCAGGCTGACAGGGATACTCCGTGACCGCCCGTCCGGCCGGCCGCCGGAGCCCGACCGCCCGGTCGCACGCCTCCGGTGTCCGCCCCGAGCCAAGGTGGTCCCCATGGTCCATGCGTTCTCCCGCCCCCGGTCCGCCCCCGGACCGCGGGCCGTCACCCCCGACGCGGACCGTGCGAGCACCCGGCGGCAGCCCGCGGGCGTCCCGGACACGCGGACCCGGACGGCGCTGGTGACGGGGGCGTCCTCCGGCATCGGCGCGGCCGTGGCCCGCCGGCTGGCTGACGAGGACGGCTGGCGGCTGGTGCTCACCGGGCGTGACCCGGTGCGGCTGCGGGAGGTGGCCGACGACGCGTCGGCCACCGCGTTCGCCGCGGACCTCACCCTGCCCGGGGCCGACCGGCAGCTGACCGACTTCACCCTGGCCACGGTGGGTCACGTGGACCTGCTGGTGGCGGGTGCCGGGGTGGGCTGGGCCGGGGAGTTCCTGGACATGCCCCCGCACACGGTCGACGACGTGCTCGACATCAACGTGCTGGCCACGCTGCGGCTGGTGCGGCTGGTGCTGCCGGGGATGGTGGCCGCGGGCTCGGGCCGGGTGGTGCTCATCGGCTCGCTGGCCGGCAGTGTGGCGGTCCGCGACGAAGCCGTGTACTCCGCCGCCAAGGCCGCGATCGGCGCCTTCGCCGACGCGCTGCGCTACGAGTTGCGGGGCACCGGCGTGGGCGTCACCCATGTGGTGCCCGGGGTCGTGGACACGCCGTTCTTCGAGCGGCGCGGGGCTCCCTACCGGCGCTCCAGGCCGCGCCCCGTGCCTCCCGAGCGGGTGGCCGACGCGGTGCGCGACGCGGTGCGGCGGGGCCGGGACGAGGTGTACGTACCCGCCTGGCTGCGGCTGCCGTGCCGGGTGCGGGGCGCGGCTCCGGGGCTGTACCGGCGTCTGGCGGCGCGGTTCGGATGAGCGGGAACGCGCGGCGGTGAGTGTCCTCACCGTCGTCCTGGCCCTGTTCGCGGCGCTGGCCAACGCTGCGGCGTCGGTGTTGCAGCGGCGGGCCGCGGCGCAGGACGAGGAGCGGGCGGGCGCCAGGCACACGGTGGTGCGCTCACTGCTGCGGCTGGTGCGCGACCGGTACTGGGTGGCGGGCGCGGCGCTGCTGGCGGTGACGACGGTCCTGCAGGCGGCCGCGCTGGCGGTGGGCAGTCTGGCCGTCGTCCAGCCGCTGATGGCCAGCGAGTTGCTGTTCACCCTGATGGTCGGCAGCGTGGTCTTCCACCGGCGTCCCGATGCGCGGACGTGGGTGGCCTTCGTGGCCCTGGCCCTGGGACTCGCGCTGTTCCTGGGCGCGGCGGCTCCCTCCGCCGGTGAGGACACCGCCGTCGAGGGCCGGTGGGGCTGGGCGGGGCTGGCGCTGTTCGTCCTGGTGACGGCGCTCGCCTCGGCGGGCAGCCTGGTGCGGGGCGCGCCCCGGGCCGCGCTGTTCGGATCGGCGGCCGCAGTGGGGTTCGGCGGTACGGCGGCGCTGCTGAAGGAGGTCACGGGGCGGCTGCCCCAGGGAGTGGGCGCGGTGCTGTCCCAGTGGCCGCCGTACGCCACCGCGGCGGTCGGTGTGGTCAGCTTCCTGCTGTTGCAGAGCGCCCTGCGGGCGGGGACGCTGGCCGCGTCGCAGCCGGCCCTGACCCTCGGCGACGCGCTGACCAGCGTCGCCCTCGGGTGGGGTCTGTTCGGCGAGGAGATCGTCCTCGGCGTGCGGGTGCTGCCCGAGCTGATCGGTGTCGCGCTGATCGGCCTCGGCAGTGTCGGGCTGGCGCGGGCGCCGTCGGTCCACGGGGCGTGGGACACGGCGCCGGCGGCTCGGGACGGGCCCGGGCGGCGGGAAGGGGAACACCGGGGGGCATGAGTTGCGGCGAGCGGACGGGAGGCACCAGGGATGCGTCAGGGGTTTCACACCGGGCGGGCGGTCTGCGCCGTGGCGCCCGCCGTCGTCGCGCTGGCCCACATCGGTCCGGCCGTGACCTGGCTGCCGGAGCTGCGCCGGCGCCGGTTCCCGGGCCTGGCGGGGCAGGGCCGCCCCGGTCACGTCGCCCTCACCTTCGACGACGGCCCCGATCCGGTGACCACGCCGCGCTTCCTCGACGTACTGGACGGACTCGGGGTGCGCGCCACGTTCTTCCTGCTCGGCGAGAACGTCGTACGCCACCCGGCGACGGCCCGGGAGCTGGCCCGGCGGGGGCACGAACTCGCGGTCCACGGCTGGGCCCACGACCGTCCCTGGCTGCCGTCGCCGGGCCGGGACGCGCGCGAGTTGCTGCGGGCCGCCCATGTGGTGGGCGAGGCCGCGGGGCGGGCACCGTTCTGGTATCGCCCGCCGTACGGCATCCTCAGCTCGGGGCGCTGGGCCGCCGCCCGCGGGGCCGGGCTGCGGCCGGTGCTGTGGACCGCCTGGGGAAAGGACTGGCGGCCGGACGCCACACCCGCGTCGGTGCGGGCCACCGTCGCGGCGGACCTGGGCGGAGGCGGCACGATCCTTCTCCACGACACCGACCACGCCTCCGCCGCGGGCAGCTGGCGGACCGCGCTCGGCGCCCTGCCGGACCTCGTGCGGGACTGCCGCACGACGGGGCTGGAGGTGGGGCCGCTGGGCGAGCACGGGATCCCCGGTGCGGACGCCGCCACCGGCATCGGAGCCGGGCGGAGCCGGACGGCGCGGGCCGGTACCGGCGCCCGTGCCGTGACGTGACGTGGCGTGACCGCTCCGGCACCCGCACACGGACGCGCGTGGCACGCCCCCGTCCAGGCGGATGACGCCGGCGCCTCGGGCACCGTGGCCCGCACACCCCTGACGTGCCGCTCGCCCAGTCCTCTGCGCTTCCGCCGCGCGGCCTCGCGAGGGCGCACGCCGCCGGCGCGGAGGACGGGCGGAGCAATACCGGGGCCTGTGCCAAGGCCGTGATGCGAAGGTGCCGCGGCCTGCGCCGCCGGCTCCCGGGGCGTCCGTACCGGCCCCGCCGGGCTCAGGCGGCCGTCCCCGTGAGGTCCCGGTGGATCGGGGTCGCTCCGCCCGTCAGGGGTTCGCCCGTACCGCCGCGCCGGGCGGCGACGATCTCCGCCGCGATGGAGAGCGCCGTCTCCTCGGGGGTGCGTGCGCCGAGGTCCAGGCCGATCGGTGAGCGGAGCCGGGACAGCTCGTGCTCGGTCAGGCCGGCCTCGCGCAGGCGCCGGTCCCGGTCCCGGTGGGTGCGGCGCGAGCCCATCGCGCCGACGAACGCGACCGGCATCCGCAGTGCCTCCGTCAGCAGGGGCACGTCGAACTTGGCATCGTGGGTGAGCACGCACAGCACGGTCCGCGCGTCGGTGGAGGTGCTCCGCAGGTAGCGGTGCGGCCAGTCGACGACGACCTCGTCGGCCGCGGGGAAACGCGCCGGCGTGGCGAAGACGGGCCGGGCGTCGCAGACGGTGACGTGGTATCCGAGGAACTTCCCCGCCCGCACGAGCGCCGCGGCGAAGTCGATCGCCCCGAAGACGATCATGCGGGGCGGCGGCACGCTGGACTCGACGAGCAGGGTGAGCCCGCCGGGGCAGTGCGAGCCGTCCTCCGAGAGGCCCACCGTGCCGGTGCGGCCGTTGTCCAGCAGGGCACGGGCCTCGGCCGCCGCCGTGCGGTCCAGGTCCGGGTGACCGCCCAGACCGCCGTCGTACGTACCGTCGGGGTGGACGAGCAGGGCCCGGCCCAGAAGGTCGGACGGGCCCTGGACGACCCGGGCGAGGGCGGCGGTCCCGCCCCGGGCGGCACTCGCCAGCGCCGCCCGGAACAGCTCCCGCGACGGCGCGTCCGCACCGACCGGAGTGACCATCATGTCGATGACCCCGCCGCAGGTCAGCCCGACCGCGAAGGCGTCCTCGTCGCTGTAGCCGAACCGTTCCCGCACGGTCTCGCCGCTGCGCAGGGCGTCGGAGCACAGCTCGTACACCGCGCCCTCCACACAGCCGCCGGAGACCGAGCCGATCGCCGTGCCCTCGCTGTCCACGGCGAGTGCGGCGCCGGGACCGCGCGGTGCGCTGCCCCCCACGGAGACCACCGTGGCGACGGCGAACTCCCGGCCCTCGTCGAGCCAGCGGTTCAGTTCGGCGGCGATGTCAAGCATCCGCCGCTCCTCCGCCCGGGCCGGCCGCTCCCCCGCTCGCGGTCGCCGCCGACAGGACGCGGTCCGGCCGGATCGGCAGGTTCCGGTGGCGGACGCCGGTCGCGTGCCAGACGGCGTTGGCGACGGCCGCCGCCGCGCCCACGATGCCGATCTCGCCGACGCCCTTGATGCCCACCGGGTCCTCCGGGTCGGAGTCGTCCACCCAGTCCGCGTCGATGTCGCCGATGTCGGCGTGCGTGGCGACGTGGTAACCGGCGAGGTCGGGGGCGTAGAGGCCACCGCTCGCGCGGTCCCGTACCGCCTCCTCGTGCAGGGCCATGGAGACGCCCCAGACCATGCCGCCGACCAGCTGGTTGCGGGCGGTGAGCGGGTTGACGATCCGGCCCGCCGCGAAGATGCCCAGCATGCGGCGCACCCGCACCTCGCCGGTGGCGGTGTCCACGGCGACCTCGGCGAACTGGGCGCCGTAGGAGTGCCGTTCCTTCTTGGCGAGGCTGCCCAGGGCGGCGCTGGTGTCGGACCGTACGGTGATGCCCTCGGGCGGGACCGTGGTGCCCAGCGCCAGCCGCTCGCGCAGTTCTCGGGCCGCCTCCGTGACCGCCCAGGCCCAGGAGCGGGTGCCCATCGAACCGCCCGCGATCATGGCGGGCCCGAAGTCGCTGTCGCCGATCCGGACGCGGACCCGGTCGGGCGCCACCTCCAGTGCGTCGGCGGCGATCATCGTGAGCGCGGTGCGGGCGCCGGTGCCGATGTCGGCGGCGGAGATCCGTACCGTGAAGCCGCCGTCGGCCTCGGCGGTGAGGAGAGCCGTGGAGGGGGCGGCGCCCGCTCCGAAGGAGGCCGCCGCCGTGCCGGTGCCCAGCAGCCAGCGCCCGTCGCGGCGCACTCCGGGACGCGGGTCCCGCTCGGCCCAGCCGAAGCGGCGGGCGCCCTCGCGGAAGCAGGCCTCCAGATTGCGGCTGCTGAACGGCAGGCCGGAGACCGGGCCGGTCTCGGGTTCGTTGCGCAGGCGCAGTTCGACCGGGTCGACGCCGCAGCGCTCGGCGAGTTCGTCGAGCGCCGACTCGATCGCGAAGGACCCCGGCGCCTCGCCCGGTGCGCGCATGAACGTCGGGGAGGGCACGTCGAGGCGGACCACCTCGTTGGCCGTGCGGTGTGCCTCGGCGTCGTACATGACCCGGGCCACGCCCGCGCTGGGCTCGACGAACTCGTAGACGGTGGACGTCTGGCTCACCGAGCGGTGGTCCAGGGCGCGCAGCCGCCCGTCGGGGCCGGCGCCGAGCCTGACCCGCTGGGCGGTGGGGCTGCGGTAGCCGGCCAGCGTGAACATCTGACGCCGGGTCATGACGACGCGCACCGGGCGCTGGAGGACGGTCGCGGCCATCACGGCGGACACCTGGTGGGCGCGCAGGCCCTTGCTGCCGAAGCCGCCGCCGATGTGCTCGGAGCGCACCCGCACCGCGGACTCGTCCAGGGAGAACATCTTGGCCAGCTCGCCCTGGATCCAGGTGGTGCCCTGGTTGGAGTCGACGACCTCCAGCCGTCCGCCGTCCCACAGGGCCGTGGCGGCGTGCGGCTCCATCATGCTGTGGTGCTCTTCGGGGGTGGTGTACTCCTCGTCCACCACGAAGGGGGACTCGGCGAGGCCGGCGTCGAGGTCGCCCTTCTCGGTCTCGGCGGGCATCACCCCGGCGGCCGGGTAGGCATCGGGGTGGGCGCCGGTGAGCCGGGTGTCGTGGGGTTCCTCGTCGTAGGCGACGACCAGGGCCTCGGCGGCCTCGCGGGCCTGCTCGGAGTTCTCGGCGACGACGAGGGCGACCGGCCAGCCCAGGTGCGGCACCCGGTCGTTCTGGAAGACGGCGGCGGTCGGGTCCGGCCGGATGCCGAGCAGGCCGACGTAGTCGGTTTCGAGGCGCGGCGCGTTGCCGTGGTGCAGGACGGCGAGGACGCCGGGCATGGCGAGGACGGGCTCGGTGTCGACCGAGCGGACGCGGCCGCGGGCGACGGTGGAGAGCACCAGCCAGCCGTGCGCGAGGTCGGCGAAGGGGATCTCACCGGCGTAGCGGGCGGCCCCGGTGACCTTCTCGTGGCCCTCGACGCGGGTGCGCGAGGTGCCGACGACGCCCCTGAGCGTCGTACGGCCGCCGGTCGTGGCGGTGGTCATCGGGCGGCCTCCTCGCTGAGTTCGGTGAGCACGGCCACCACGAGGTTGCGCATGAGGGTCACCTTGTATCCGTTGTCGGGCAGCGGCCTGGCGGCCGCGAGTTCGGCGTCGGCCGCGGCGGCGAAGGTCTCGCCGTCGGCGGGCGAGCCGGTGAGCACGGCCTCGGCCGCGTGCGCCCGCCAGGGCCGCGAGGCCACCGCGCCGAAGGCCAGCCGCGCCTCGCGCACGACGCCGTCCTCGATGTCGAGCGCGGCGGCGACGGAGCCGATCGCGAAGGCGTACGAGGCACGCTCACGCACCTTGCGGTAGCGGGAGTGGGCGGCGACCGGGGCGGGCGGCAGGGTGATGCCGGTGATCAGCGCGCCGGGCGGCAGGGCGGTCTCGCGGTCGGGGGTGTCGCCGACGGGGAGGTAGAAGTCGGCGAGCGGCAGTTCGCCGGGGCCGTCGAGGGTCTCGTAGGTGACGACGGCGTCGAAGGCCGCGAGTGCCACGCCCATGTCGGAGGGGTTCGTGGCCACGCAGTGGTCGGAGGCGCCGAGGATCGCGTGGTTGTGGTGCTCGCCCGTGACGGCGGGGCAACCGCTGCCGGGGGCGCGCTTGTTGCAGGGCCGGCTGAGGTCGGCGAAGTAGCCGCAGCGGGTGCGCTGCAGCAGGTTGCCGGCGACGGTGGCCATGTTGCGCAGCTGGCCGGAGGCGCCGGCCAGGACCGCCTGGGCCAGCGCGGGGTAGCGCCGGCGCACCTCGGGGTGGGCGGCGAGGTCGCTGTTGGTGACGGTGGCACCGATGCGCAGGCCGCCGTCCGCGGCCGGCTCGATGCCGTCCAGCGGGAGTTCGCGCACGTCGACGAGGCGGGCGGGGCGTTCGACGCCGGTCTTCATCAGGTCGACGAGGTTGGTGCCGCCGCCGAGGAAGCGGGCGTCCGGGTCGGCGGCGAGCAGCGCCACCGCGCCGGAGACGTCGTCGGCACGCTGGTATCCGAACTGCCTCATGCCGCCGCCCCCTCCGCGGTCGGGGCGTGGTCGTCGTCGCGGGCCGCGGCCTCGTGCGCCTCGGCGGCGCGGGTCACGGCCTGGACGATGGAGACGTAGGCGCCGCAGCGGCACAGGTTGCCGCTCATGCGTTCGCGGATCTCGTCCGGTGTCAGGGGTGGCGGCCCGGCCTCGGGACGTACGTCGTCGGTGGCGGCGCTGGGCCAGCCGGCCGCGTGCTCCTCGATGACGGCGATCGCCGAGCAGATCTGGCCGGGGGTGCAGTAGCCGCACTGGTAGCCGTCGAGGTCGAGGAAGGCCTGCTGCACCGGGTGCAGCCGGTCGCCCTCGGCCATGCCCTCGATGGTGGTGATCTCGCGTCCCTCGGCGGCGACGGCGAGGTTCAGGCAGGAGACGGCGCGGCGCCCGTCGACCAGGACGGTGCAGGCGCCGCACTGTCCCTGGTCACAGCCCTTCTTGGTGCCGGTGAGGTCGAGCCGCTCGCGCAGGGCGTCGAGCAGGGTGGTGCGGTGGTCGACGGTCAGCTGGTGCTTCTCGCCGTTGATGTTCAGGGTTACGGCGCTGGTCGTAGAGGAAGGTGCTGGGGCCATGATCAGCCTTCTCTGGTCTCTGGTGACAGCTTCTTGGGTGTCCGACGACTGGATGAACGGGGCTGCAGGCGGGAAGACATTCGCGGCCGGGGCCTCCGGCCGGTCTCGCCGGCCCCGATCGCCGTTAGAGTGGACTCACAACCGGACAACTGTCCGCTCGCTGAGAACGCAAACGTAACGGACAGCTGTCCGGTTAGCAAGAACGGGATTCGGCCACGAACCCGGAAGGAGGAGGAGTGCCGCCGCCGAAGAAGGACAGGACGGACGCGCCCCTGCGCTCCGACGCGCAGCGCAACCGCGAGCGCATCCTGCGCGTCGCCACGGAGGAGCTGACGCGCTGCGCGAACGCCCCGCTGAGCACGATCGCCAAGAAGGCGGGCGTCGGGCAGGGCACGTTCTACCGCAACTTCCCGCACCGCGAGGCGCTGGTCCTGGAGGTCTACCGCTACGAGATGCAGCAGGTGGCGGACGCCGCGAGGGAACTGCTGGCCACCCGGGAACCCGACCGGGCGCTGCGCGAGTGGATGGACCGGCTCGCCCGGTTCGCCCTGACCAAGGTCGGTCTGGCGGAGGCCATCCGGCTGGTCACCAGCGCACCGGGCAGCCCGGCGAAACCGGAACCCGCCCCGGTCACGGAGGCGACCGAACTCCTGCTCCGCGCGAACGACGAGGCCGGCACCATCCGGCCCGGCGTGTCGGCGGACGACTTCTTCCTGGCCATCGGCGGCCTCTGGCAGGTCGACGCCAGCGAGGACTGGCAGCCGAGGGTCACCCGGCTCCTCGACCTCGTCATGGACGGGCTGCGGGCGGGAGCGCCAGGCCGGTGACCGCGCCCCGGAAGCGGTAGCGGCGCTCCGGGCGGCCCGCCACGCCGTAGCGCAGCGAGACCTCCGCGGTGCCGACGGTGTGGAAGTGCTCGAGGTAGCGGCGGGCGCTGACCCGGGAGACGCCGGTCAGTGCCGCGCACTCGCTCGCGGACAGCGTGCCGTCGGCCTCCCGGAGGGTGCGTTCGACCAGCTCGGCGGTCTCCACGCTCATGCCCTTGGGCAGCGCCGGTGCGGCGGCGGGTACCGCGCCCGCCAGGACGCGGTCGACGTCGGCCTGGCTGCGCACCACCGTGCCGAGCAGCCGCCCGCGCTGGACGGCGTAGCGCTCCAGCCGGACCCGCAGATCGTCGAACTCGAACGGCTTGAGCAAGTAGTCGACCACGCCGTGGCGGACCGCGCCGCGCACCGCGTCCGCCTCCCGGGCCGCGCTGATGACCATGACGTCGCAGTCGTGCCCGGCCGCGCGCAGCCTGGGGATGACGTCCAGGCCGAAGACGTCCGGCAGGTAGAGGTCGAGGAGGACGAGGTCGGGGCGGAGTTCGGCGACGGCGGCGAGCGCCTCCTCGCCGGTGCCGGCGACGCCGACGACCCGGAAGGGCTCGACGCGTCCGACGAAGGCGCGGTGGACGCGGGCCACCATGAAGTCGTCGTCGACCACGAGCACGCCGATCGCGGCGCCGGGGCGGGGGGACGCCGGCGCCCCCGCCGTACCGGTCGCGTCGGACGTGCCGCTCCTGCCCGTCATCGCGTTGCTCCTTCCGCCACCGCGTCGGTGAGGTGGCTGACGGTCATGCGTGCGGTGAACTTGGCCCCCTCGGGGGTGTTGGTCACCGAGATCTCACCGCCGTGACGTTCGCAGACGAGCCGGGTCAGCGCCAGGCCGATGCCGCGCTCGCCCTGCCGGGCGGCCTTGGTGGTGAAGCCGTGGGAGAAGACCTCGCGGGCCAGTCCGGGCGCCACGCCGGGCCCCGAGTCGCGGACCACGATCTCGACGCTCGTGGCGTCCTGCCGCAGCTCGACCTCGACCCAGGCGTCGTGGTCCTCGCCCGCCGCCGCGGCGTCCACGGCGTTGTCGACGAGGTTGCCGAGGACGGTCGCCACGTCGGCGGCGTCCTGCGGGACGAGCCGGTCCAGCGCCGTGCGGTCCGAGACCCGCAGCGCGACCCTGCGCTCGGCGGCGAGCGAGGACTTGGCCGTGATCAGCGCGGCGACGGCGGTGTCGCGGACCCGGCGGCTGAGCGTGACGTCCAGGGACTGGCGGCGCTGGTTGAGCGCGCGGATGTAGCGCACCACCTCGTCCTGCTCGCCGATCTGGATGAGCCCGGAGATGGTGTGCAGCTGGTTGGCGAACTCGTGGGCCTGGGCGCGCAGCAGCTCGGAGGTGCTGCGGAAGGAGCCGATCTCCCGCTCCAGGCGGGCCAGTTCGGTGCGGTCGCGCAGGGTGGTGACCGAGCCCAGCGGGCGGCCGTCCTTGGTGACGGTCATGCGGTTCATGACCAGGACCCGCCCGTGCCGGACGACGACCTCGTCGCGGGGCTCGGCGGCGTCCGGCGCGGTCCCGCCCAGTACGTCGCGCAGCCGTCCCTCGATGCCGAGGCCGTCCAGGCTCTGGCCGACGCAGTCGGCGGGGAGGTCGAGCAGGCGCCGGCCCATCTCGTTGACCAGGGTGAGCCGGTGCTGCGGATCGAGTGCGACGACGCCCTCGGCGATGCCGTACAGCATGGCCTCCCGGTGCTCGGCGAGCCCCGCGATCTCGCGCGGCTCCAGGCCGAGCGTCTGCCGTTTGACGCGCCGGGCCAGCAGCCAGGAGCCGGCCACGCCGAGGCCGCTGGCGATGCCGAGGTAGGCGAGGAGGTAGGAGGAGGCGCCGCTCAGTCGCTGCCACACCGTCGGGTCGGCCTCGCCGACCATCACCGTGCCGAGGTGCCGGCCCAGGGTGTCCCGGGTGGCGCCGAGCACCGGAACCTGGGCGACGCGTTCACGGCTGCCCCGCAGGGTCAGGGGCCCCGACCAGCCCCGCCCCGCGGCGGCGCCCTCGGCGCGCGGCAGCCGGCCGCCGATCAGCGTGGGGTCGGTGGAGCTGACGACGCTGCCGTCGGCGCCGGCGATCGTGACGGAGGTGACGCCGGACTGGGTCTGGGTGGAGTTGACCAGCGGGGCGAGGGCCTCCTCGGGCACGGGGCGCAGCAGCTGGCTGCGGACCAGCGGCGTGGCGGCCAGCTGTTCGGCCAGCGCGGTGACCCGGCGGCCCTCGACGCGGTTGAAGGTGGCGCGGGACTGGGCGAGCGAGACGGCGGCAACCGCGCACAGGACCACCACGACGATGGCGAGCTGGAGGACCAGCATCTCGCCCGCGAGGGTCTGACGGCGGAAGGTGGGTGCCACGGCGGACTCGATCTCGGCTGACTGGGGCGGGCTCGGCTGACTGGGGGCGGGCGGGTGTGCCGGGTCGCCATCATGGCGCCCACCTGCGGCGAAGGAAAGGGATGTGCCGTCTTCGCAATGAAGCGGCGACCGCAATGACCACAACCTCCCTTGGTTCCGCAAGGAAGACACGCCGCCGGAGCGCGGGCACCATGTGGCCCACGTCACCCTTCCCCACAGGGCTCCCCGTACCGATCTACCCAACCGACAGGTGGTGTCATACGTGCGCCTGCGCACCCCCCTTGCCCTGCTCGGGGCCGCCGTGCTCGTGCTCGCGGGACCGCCGCTGCTCTCCTCCGGCGGCGATTCCGACTCCGGCACGCAGATTCCCGGCCTGCGCTTCATGGTTCCCAACACGCCCGGCGGTGGTTACGACATCACCGCCCGCACGGCCGCGAAGAACGCCGAGGACGCCGGGCTCACGCACAACATCGAGGTGTTCAACCTGCCCGGCGCGGGCGGCACCGTGGGCCTGAGCCGGCTGGTGAGCGAACACGGCAACGGCAAGCTGGCGATGTCCATGGGCCTCGGCGTCGTCGGCGCCGCCCGCTCCAACCACGCGCCCAAGACCCTCGCCGACACCACGCCGATCGCGCGGCTCACCGAGGAGCAGGACGTCGTCGTGGTCGCCAAGGACTCGCCGTACCGGACGATCGACGAGCTGATCGACGCCTGGAAGAAGGACCCGGGCAAGATCCCCGTGGGCGGCGGCTCGTCGCCCGGCGGGCCCGACCACCTCGCGCCGATGCTGATGGCGCAGGCCGCCGGGATCGCCCCGAAGTCGGTCAACTACATCCCCTTCGACGGCGGCGGCGAGCTGCTCGCCTCGATCCTCGGCAACAAGGTCGGCTTCGGCGTCTCCGGCGTCGGCGAGTACCTGGACCAGATCAAGGCGGGCGAGCTGAGGGTGCTCGCGGTGACCGGCCCGGAGCGGGTGGACGACCTCGGGGACGCGCCGACGCTGAAGGAGTCCGGCTACGACGTGGACTTCACCAACTGGCGCGGCATCGTCGCCCCGCCCGGCCTCTCGGAGGCGGAGCGGAACAAGCTGACGCGCCTGGTCGAGAAGCTGCACGACTCGCCCGAGTGGCGGGAGTCGATGGACAAGAACGGCTGGGACGACGCGTTCCTCACCGGTGAGAAGTTCGGCACCTTCCTGGAGGCCCAGGACAAGCGTGTGGTGTCGGTGCTGAAGGAGCTGGGACTGTGACGACACCGACCGATTCCGTCCCCACCCCCGAGCCCGCCCGGGAGGCGGCCGGCACGTCGGCGCCCGAGCGGCGCTCGTGGCTGCGGGACCACTCCGAACTCGGCGTGTGCGCCATGCTGCTGGCGCTGGGCGTTCTCGTCCTGACCGACGCCCTCACCATGGACGTCGACATCACCCAGCGTGGTCCGGTCGGCCCGAAGACCGTGCCGATCGTGGTAGGCATCGGCCTGCTGGTGATCGCCGCGCTGCTCGCCGTTGACGTCCTGCGCGGCGGCCGGGGCGAGGCCGAGGGCGGCGAGGACGTCGACCTGTCCGAACCGGCGGACTGGCGCACGGTGCTGCTGCTCGCCGGCATCTTCCTGGGCGCCGCCGCGCTCATCGAGCCGGCCGGCTTCCCGGTCGCCGGAGCCCTGCTTTTCTGGGGCGCCGCCTTCGCCCTGGGCAGCCGGCGCGTGGACCGCGACCCGCTGATCGCCGCGGCGCTGTCCCTGCTCACCTACGTCGTCTTCGACAAGCTGCTCGGTGTGCCGCTGCCCGGCGGTCCGCTGATGGGAGTGCTCTGACATGAACGCCCTCAACTCCCTGATGGACGGGTTCGGCACGGCCCTGTCCCCGCTCAACCTCCTGTGGGCCGCCCTGGGTGTGCTGCTCGGCACGGCGATCGGTGTCCTGCCCGGCATCGGCCCGGCGATGGCGGTGGCGCTGCTGCTGCCGGTGACGTACGGCCTCGACCCGGTCGCGGCGTTCATCATGTTCGCCGGCATCTACTACGGCGCGATGTTCGGCGGTTCGACCACCTCCATCCTGCTGAACACCCCCGGCGAGAGCGCCGCGGTGGTGGCGGCCATGGAGGGCAACCCCATGGCCAAGGCGGGGCGTGGTGCGCAGGCGCTGGCGGCCGCCGCCATCGGCCACTTCGCGGGCGGCATGATCGGCACGATCCTGCTGGTGGCGCTGGCGCCGACGGTCGCCGACCTGGCGGTGGACATCGGTGCGCCGGACTACTTCGCCATCATGGTGCTGGCGTTCATCGCCGTGACGTCGGTGCTGGGGTCCTCGCGCGTCAGAGGTCTGGCCTCGCTGCTGATCGGCCTGACCATCGGCCTGGTGGGCCTGGACCAGATGACGGGGCAGCAGCGGCTGACCTTCGGTTCGCTGCAACTCGCCGACGGCGTCGACGTGGTGATCGTCGCGGTCGGTCTGTTCGCGATCGGCGAGGCGCTGTGGGTGGCGGCGCACCTGAGGCGCGGCGCTGCCGAGCCGATCCCGGTGGGCCGCCCCTGGCTCGGCCGCGGGGATGTCCGCCGCACCTGGAAGTCGTGGCTGCGCGGCCCCTTCATCGGCTTCCCGTTCGGCGCGATCCCGGCGGGCGGTGCGGAGATACCCACCTTCCTCTCCTACGTCACGGAGAAGCGCCTGTCCAAGCACAAGGACGAGTGGGGCAAGGGCGCCATCGAGGGCGTGGCCGGACCGGAGTCCGCGGCGTCGGCCTCGGCGGCGGGCACGCTGGTGTCCATGCTGACCCTGGGCCTGCCGACGACGGCGGTCGCGGCGGTCATGCTGGCCGCCTTCCAGCAGTACGGCATCCAGCCCGGCCCGCTCCTCTTCGAGCGCGAACCCGAGCTGGTCTGGGGCCTCATCGCGTCCCTCTTCGTCGGCATGGTGCTGCTGCTCGCGCTCAACCTGCCGCTGGCACCCGTGTGGGCCAAGCTGCTGCGGATCCCGCGGCCGTACCTCTACGCGGGGATCATGTTCTTCGCGGCGGTCGGCGCGTACGCCGTCGGCGGTGAGGTCGTCGACCTGGTGATCCTGCTGATCATCGGCCTGGTCGGCTTCGGCATGCGGCGCTACGGCCTGCCCGTCCTGCCCGCCGTCATCGGCGTCATCCTCGGCCCGAACGCCGAGCAGCAGCTGCGCCGCGCCCTGCAGATCAGCGACGGCAGCGTGACGGGCCTGGTCAACACGCCGTTCGCGGTCACGGTGTACGCGGTGATCGTGCTGCTGCTGGCCTGGCCGCTGCTGAGGCGGCCGCTGGCGCGGCTGGCGGGCCGGGGACGGACGCGGGCCGACGCCTGACCCCAGATCCTCGTACCGTGATCCGGAGACGGGTCCTGCTCGGTCCCGCAGGACCCGCGTCCGCACGACAGAGGGAGAGCCCCATGATTTTCATCACCGCGAAGTTCCAGGTCCTTCCGGAGCACGCGGAACGGTGGCCGGAGATCTCCGGCGACTTCACCCGGGCCACCCGGGCGGAACCCGGCTGTCTCTGGTTCGACTGGTCCCGCAGCGTCGAGGACCCCGCGGAGTACGTCCTGGTCGAGGCGTTCCGCGACGACGAGGCGGGCGCGGCGCACGTCCAGTCGGCGCACTTCCGCGCCGCGCAGGAGCAGCTGCCGCGCTACCTGGCCCGGACGCCGCGCATCGTGAACGCGTCGCTCGACCAGGACGACTGGTCGCTGCTGGGTGAGATGGCGGTCGACCGCAGCTGAGGGGCGTACGGCCGTTCAGGTAGGCCGGCCTCCCGCTGGAGCTCGGGGCACCCCTCTCCAGGGGTGCGCCCGTCGCTCGATCAGCCTTTCAGGGCGTCCACGGCCCGAGCACGTCCTTCATCGCGTCCGTCATCGCGGATTGCAGCAGCGGGCCGTACGTGATCCGGCCGACACCGAGGCGACGGAAGCGTTCGACGTCGTGCTTGACCGGGTGGGCCGTGGAGTTCACGGGAACGGAGACCGCGCCGGTCACCGCCGCGAGCAGGTCGTCGTCGTCCTGGATACGCACCGG
Organism: Streptomyces sp. NPDC058985; assembly: GCF_042740985.1. Taxonomy (NCBI): domain Bacteria; kingdom Bacillati; phylum Actinomycetota; class Actinomycetes; order Kitasatosporales; family Streptomycetaceae; genus Streptomyces; species Streptomyces sp. NPDC058985. The sequence continues at coordinate 147,581 of NZ_JBHYJX010000008.1, forward strand.
GTAGACACTGTCGGCGCCGGCCTGCTCCAGGGCCCGCAGCCGCCCGATCGCCTCGTCGAGGACGCCGGCCGCGTCCTCCGCGTGCAGGAAGAGGTCGGTACGCCCGTTGACCCAGACGGGGATCCCCGCGTCGTCGGCCGCCGCGCGCAGGCCGGCGATGTAGCTCGCGTGCTCCTGCGTACTGCGCACGCGTCCGCCCTCCGAGTGGACGGTGTCCTCGAGGTTGAGACCGACGCCGCCGACCTCGGTGAGCCCGGCGATGAGGTCCGCGGGCTCCTGTCCGTAACCGGCCTCCAGGTCCACGGACACGGGGACGTCGACCGCCGCGATGATCGGCCTGACCGCGGCGAGCACCTCCTCGAACGTCTGCCCCTCCCGGTCTTCGGCCCCCCGGGAGCCGGCGAGCGGATGGCTGCCGATCGTCAGCGCGGGGAACCCCGCGCCGGCCGCCGTCCGCGCGGACCACACGTCCCAGACGGTCGGCAGCACCAACGGCTGGTACTGGGCGTGCAGTTGCCTGAGGAGTTGAGCCCGCTCAACGGTGGTAGGAAAGTCCATGCCGAGGACGCTACCCCGGATCACATGACCGTCCCCGGCGCCGGAGCCCGGGACACGGCGCAGGGAGAAGTCGGACTCCCGGCGGGCGCGGTCGTCGATGAAGCTCCACGCCGAGCAGGCTTGCCCCGCCCCGGGGTCGAGGAGCATCTCGGGGCGGCCGTAGTACGCGTCGGGGACGGTGCCGGTGTCACCGAGAGCCTCCGCGAGGTCCCGGGCCATGCGGGCGGCGCGCGCGGGCGCGGCCGGATCCGGTGGCGCCGTGGCCGACGTCACCGGCGCTGCCGTCGTGAGCGCGCATGACCATGGGAGACCTCGCCTCGTGGACCAGGATCCGACCGGGGCGGTGGCCGCCATGACCGTCGGCGGTCCTTCGCCGATGCCGCGCGGTTCAGCCCAGCGCCCGGTCCAGGTTGAATGCCGCGCTGATCAGGGCGAGATGGGTGAACGCCTGCGGAAAGTTGCCGTTCTGCTCGCCGGTGTGGCCGATTTCCTCCGCGTACAGCCCGAGATGGTTCGCGTACGTGAGCATCTTCTCGAACGCCAGCTGTGCCTCTTCCAGCCGTCCGGCACGGCTCAGTGCCTCGACGTACCAGAAGGAGCAGATCGAGAACGTCCCTTCCTCGCCCCGCACCCCGTCCGGGCCGGCCTGCGGGTCGTACCGGTAGACCAGGGAGTCGGCGACCAGCTCCTCCCCCAGTGCGTCCAGCGTCGACAGCCACTTCGGATCCGTGGGGGAGATGAACTTCGCCAGCGGCATCATCAGCACGGAGGCATCGAGGACGCTGCCGCCGTAATGCTGGAGGAACGCCTTCCGTTCGGCCGACCAGCCGCGGTCCATGATCTGGCGGTAGATGGCGTCGCGTGTGCCGCTCCAGCGCGCGATGTCGGCCGGCAGCCCGCGACGCCTGGCCAGGCGCATCGCCCGCTCGATCGCCACCCAGCACATCAGTCGCGAGTAGAGGTAGCTCCTGCGTCCGCCGCGGGGCTCCCAGATGCCCTCGTCCGGCTGGTCCCAGTTGTCGCAGACCCAGTCGACCAAGGCGCAGACCGTGTCCCAGTGGGCGCTGGATATCGGCTCTCCCCACTTGTCGTAGAGGTAGATCGAGTCGACCAGGGCGCCGTATATGTCGAGCTGCAGCTGGCCGACCGCTTCGTTGCCGACGCGGACGGGGGAAGAGCCCAGGTGGCCCTCGAGACCGGGCAGCTCGCGCTCGGCCAGATCCCGGCGACCGTCGACGCCGTACATGATCTGCAACGGGCCGTTGCCGGAGTCGGAGGGGTGGGCGTACTCGGTCAGGAAGCGCATGAAAGCCTGCGCCTCCTCGGTGAAACCGAGCCGCAGAAGCGCGTAGACGCAGAAGGCCGCGTCGCGGATCCACACGTACCGGTAGTCCCAGTTCCGTTCGCCGCCGATCCGCTCGGGCAGGCTCGTCGTCGGTGCCGCCACCATGGCGCCGGTCGGGACGTAGGTGAGCAGCTTGAGCGTCAGCGCGGAGCGGTGCACCATCTCGCGCCAGCGGCCGCGGTAGCGCGACGAGGACAGCCACCCCCGCCAGTACCGGACGGTGGCCTGGAACAGTTCCTCCGCCTCGGCCACGGCGCAGGCCCGGGGGACGACGCTGTCCCCGACACGGTCGAGTGCGAAGACGGCACTCTCGCCCTCGTGGAGCTTGAAGAGCGACCACACGTCCCGGCCGTCGTGCTCCACCGGCACGCTGGAGGTCAGGGCGAGGGAGAGCGAGGCAGACTCGAAGACCGGACAGCCGTGCTCGGTGCGGATGGTGTGCGGCTCGGTCGCGTACCCGAACCGTGGTGAGACGCCGGCCCGGAAGGGCAGTGATCCGCGGACGCAGACCACTCTGCGGATCAGCCGATGCCGGTCGGCCTCACGCGAGTTGTCGACGATCGGCATGAAGTCCTGGATCTCGGCCACACCGTCGTGCGCGAAGAAGCGGGTGATGAGCACATTGGTGTCGGGGAAGTAGAACTGCTTGGTGCGGGCCGGCACGTCCGGCGCGAGCTCGAAGCTCCCTCCCTTCTCGGCGTCGAGGATCGAGGCGAACACACTGGGGGCGTCGAATCGGGAGCAGCAGTACCAGTCGATCGTGCCGGTCGTCCCCACGAGAGCAGCACTGCGCAGGTCTCCGATCAGCCCGTGTTCCGAGACGGGCAGATACCTGGCGGACACGGTGCAGCCCTCCTCCACCGGAGGAAATGTGCCTTTAAAGCTCATTTCATCATTTCATACTAGAACGTGAGCGGCCCCCGCTCACGCGGACCGGGCCCGCTGACAAACCAGCACGCCAACCACCACGTCCGGTCACACCAGGTCCGGCAAGTCCATCTGAGCGAGTTCGGCCGGGTCGACGACGGCGGTGATCTCGGTGATGCGGCCGTCGGCGACGGTGAACGTGAGCAGGGACAGCGGGACGCCGTCCTCGTTCCAGGCGATGACTCCGGGTCGCCCGTTGACGGTCACGGCATGTCCGTGTGCAGCACCGCCGGCCACTCGGGCTCGGCCGGCGACCTCGGTGGCTCCGATCGTGACGAACCGTCCGCCGGGGGCGCGGACGGTGAACTCCACCTCGGGATGGAGAACTTCCAGCAGCCGCTCGAACCGGCCCTCGCGGGCCGCGGCCAAGAACGCCCCGACCAGCTCGCGTTGCTGCTGCCGGTCGCTCACCGACCGCCGGGCGGCCCGCACCTTGCGGCGGGCGCGACTGGTGAGCATCTTGGTCGCGTCGGCCGACCTGCCGAGGATGGTGCCGATCTCCCCGTGGGGCACGGCGAACACGTCGTGCAGCACGAACGCGAGGCGCTCGTCGGGGCGCAGCGAGTCCAGGACCGTCAACAGCGCCAGACCGACCGAGTCGCCCAGAGCCACGAGTTCTTCCGGAGTCGAACCGTCGTCGAGCGTCACGGTGAGTTCGGGCAGCCGGTCGTCGAGGGGCACCGTCGGGCGCGTGCGGCCGGAGCGGAGGAGATCGAGGCTGATGCGGCCGACCACGGTGGTCAGCCAGCCGCCGAGATTGTCGATGCCGCCGGCGTCCTGGCGGGACAGACGCAGCCACGCCTCCTGGACCACGTCGTCCGCGTCGGCGTGCGAGCCGAGTACGCGGTGGGCGACGGCCGTGAGCCGGGCGCGGTGCGTCTCGAAGGCCACGGCTATCGGATCGGCGGGATGGGCGCCGGACATGGTGTTACCTCCCTGGCAGCTGCTCCGTCACAGGGGTGACGGGCACGAGCCCCGCAAGGTAACCCCGACCAAGGAGAGCACCCTGCCATGCAGAACCGGCTGAAGAGCGAGAACACCGACAACCCCCACGTGTGGAAGGCGATCGGACACCTGCACAAGGCGATCGCAGCCGGGGGCGTCGACCCGAAGCTGCTCGCGCTGGTCCACCTGCGCGTCAGCCAGATCAACAGCTGCTCGGCGTGCGTCCACGCCAGTGTCTCCGGGGGCAGGAAGGCCGGTGAAACCGAGGAGCGGCTGCACAGCGTCGTGGCGTGGCGGGAGGCGCCGTTCTACACCGACGCGGAGCGTGCGGCACTGGCGCTGGCCGAGGCCGCCACCCGGTTGCAGGACGGTGCGGAGGGAGTCACCGACGAGATCTGGGAAGAGGCCGACGCCCACTTCACCGAGGAGCAGATCGGCGCGATCAACCTGGAGATCGCGCTGACGAACTTCTTCAACAGGATCAATCGCACCATCAAGGAACCGGCCGGCCAGACCTGGGGCTGAGCCCGGCACGGGTCGCACGTCAGCGATCCCGGCCACCCGGACACCCGGACACCCGGACATAGCAGACTAAAGGGATGCGTGTCTTCATGGCCTGGGCCACCATGCACCTGATGTACGCCACCCGATACGCCTCCATGTACTACGCGACCCAGTGCGGACGAGGCACCGTGCGCACGCCTCCTAGCCCACATGGTCGCCACCGGCGCGCGTCCGGCCGAGCCGGGAGCCAGGATGTCGGGTACGCACTCTGGACCGGGAGGGCTCCATGAGGGAGAAGCCGTTCGGCAAGATCGGCGATGAACTGCTGCGCATCCGACGTGACGCGTCGCGTGCCGTTGAGGGCGGATCGGCGCCTGCCGGTTTCGGCGTGGATCAGGAGCTGATCACTGCTTTCGGGGCCGGGACGCTCTCACCGGCCGGTCAGCGGGAACTGGCGCAGCAGGTGGCCCGGGAGCTGCCGGCTCACTGGTCGGAGCCGAACAAGCTCGCCGAGGCCATGTCCCGATTCATCGACGACCTCGGCGGTCAGCGCAAGCTCATCGCCTGGCTGGACGAGTACCCCGGTCTACCGCGATTGGTGGCCCGGCTGTACGTCCTGATGGGACTCCTCGACCAGTACAGCGAGAACCCCGCCGTCGTCGCCGCTCTGCGCGAGTACCGGGAGCGGGAGCCGTACCCGGCGGGTCTCAAGGGCTACCTGCTACCGCAGACCAACGACGAAACGTTGGCCGGTCTCTCCTTCACCGTCGAGGAGTTGCTGAGCGACGGCCAGCAGGGGAAGGCGGTCGATCTGGCGCTGGCGACGACCGACTGCCTGCAACGGGTGGCGCCGCGTGCGGAGGAACTCGATCCCGCGCTGGACGACCTGGGTGAGGTGATGGACCACACTCACCAGGACCTCCAGGAGGCGGCCGCCGAAGGCTGAGCCCGGGCTCGACTTGCCAAGAAACCGTTCACCCCTCCCCCGAGGTCCAGGTGCTCCTGCCCATCCGATCCGCGCCGGGTGGACCTGGCGCGATCGTCGGACATCGAGGTGTCCCTCGCACTCGGCGGCTGCACGACCAGATCGGGTGACCCGCCGCGCATGCTCTCCCCTCGTCGCGTCCTTCGGACGATTTCCCGGCACGGCCTCAGGCGCTTCATGGCCGACGCGGTCCGCACACTCTCCCCCCACGGTGTCTTCGCCCTGCACGCCGCGGACGGTGCCCTTCTCTTCGCGGCGCGCTCGGCGCTGGCCCTGGGCTGGCTCGCCCTGCCCCTCACCCTGGCAGGCCACCCCGGCCTCGCGGTGTACGCCATGCTGGGCGGCTTCACGACCACGTTCGGCCGCAACCTGCCGTACGCACGGCGCGCTCACGCGCTCGCCTTCGTCGCCGTGGCCATGACGGCATGCGTGGGCTGCGGTTCGGTCCTGGGCGTCTGGGCCCGGCCGTGGGAGGGCGGGGCCGGCGCTGCGGTCGTGGTTGCCGTGACCGCGGTCGTCGCCGGGTTGGCGAAGCTGGCCTGTGACGCGACACAACTGAGCGGGCTGGGGGCGGTCATGCTGCTGTTCTCGTTCGCCGTGGCGGCCAACGACCCATCGCCCTGGACCGATGTCCTCCCCCAGACGGCACTGGCCGCCGCGGGAGCCGCGGCGGCCTGGGCCCTCGGCCTGTCAGGGCGGCTCATCCACCCCGACCGCCCGCAGCGACTGGCCGTGGCCGCGGCTCTGCGGGCCGTGGCCGACCTGCTGGTCGCGCCGTCCGGGGCTGCTGCGGGCCGGGCTCGGCACGTGGCGACCCACGCCGTACTCAACGCCTACCGCTCACTCGGGCTCGTACCGGCCGCGGAATCGTTGCCGCAGAGCCACCCCTCGGCCTTCGTAAGGCTCAGCCACCTGTCCTGGTCACTGCTGGTCGGCTTGGCACGCCATGGGCTCGCCGACCCTGACGGCACCGCGTTCCTCCTGCGTCGGCAGGCTCGTCTTCTGACGGACCGACGGCGCAGGCCTCCCGTGCTGCTGCCCGAGCTGCCGTGGCCTCCGGAGCCTTCCGGGCCCACGGGGCACTCGGGGCCCACGGGGCCCACGGGGCACTCGGGGCACTCGGCGCCGGGAGACCGAGGCCGAGGGAGGCCGGCGACGGTCCCCGACCAGACACCACCGGTCGATCCCGTCGCGAAGCGTACGGCCGAGCTGCTGGGCCTACGGCGCCTCGGCATTCCGGATCGTCTCGTCGTCCTCGCCATTCCCGCGCTCCGCATGGCCCTGGGCACCGCGGCGGCCGGCGGGCTGGCCGTGCTCCTGGACCTGCAGCACGGATACTGGGCTGCCATCTCGGCGGCCGCCGTACTGCACTCCGTCAATCTGAGGACCACCGCCCAGCGAGCAGCGCAGCGCACCGTCGGTACGGTCCTCGGAGTGCTGCTCGCCCTCGCCGTCCTGGCCACGCATCCCACTCCCGTGGCGCTCGCCCTGGTCATCGTGGTGCTGGAGTTCCTGCTGGAGTACATCGTGGTGCGCAACTACGGCCTGGGGGTCGTGTTCATCACGCCCATCGCGCTGCTGCTCAGCGATCTCGCCGAACCAGCACCGGCAGGCGAACTGGTCCACCACCGGCTGCTGGGCAGCCTCCTGGGGATCGTCGTCGGCCTGCTCTGCGCGATGCTGGTCGTCCACGACCACGCCGCCCTACGGACCGAACGCGCCCTCGCCGCCTGCCGGAGGTCTGCCCAACGTGCCGAGTCGGCGCTCGCAGCGGCGTCGAAACCGCGACCCACCGTCCAGGCGGAGCTCGCCACGGCCGTGGTCGAGCTACGCGAAGCCGACGACGTGGCCGCCGGAGAACTGTGGCCCGCCGGACTGGACCCCGCCGAGGTCGCCGCCGCCGAAGAGAACGCGTACGGCCTGCTGGCAAAGCTGCACAGCCGGCCCTGGCCGTGAGGCCGGTTCGCTTTCAGCAACTGGTCCGCTTTCAGCAACTGGTCAGCGCTGGTCACCCTCTCCCGGGAACGGCGATCCAGAAACTGGGGAAGGCACTGGACGTCCCACTGGTCCGGCGCACCCGTAGCCACACCCTTCGCCCACGTCCGGACTGCCCGATGAGCCGGCATCGTGCCGCACACATGGCTCGCGCCCCGTAGGAGGTCGCCCGCCACACAGACGTGGCGTCCGCACTGGAGCGCCTGCCCGGCAGCCCGGCGGCCGAGTAGCTCCCCGGTGCCGGCTTCACGCCTCCGCACATCGCTCGCCGGACAGCGGTGAGGGCTGGAGATGTTGCGCGGCCACGCCACTCGGAGTCAGCGGGCGGGAGTGTCGCCGTGGGATTCGAGTACCGCGGCGAGTGCGGTGGCGAGGCGTTGGCGGTCCTCGGGGGCGAGGCCCTCCAACAGGCGAGCCTCGTTGGCCAGGTGGAGCGGGAGGACCCGGTCGATCACCGTCAGGCCGTGCGGAGTGAGGCGGATCTTGACCGAGCGTCGGTCGGTGGCGTCGGGCACGCGGGTGACCAGGTCCTTGGCGGCCATGCGGTCGACCCGCAGGGTGATCGCCCCGGTGGTGACGAGCGAGGCCCTGAGGAAGGTCTTCGCCGTCAGTTCGTAGGGCTCCCCCGAGCGGCGCAGCGTGGACAGGATGTCGAACTCGCCCGGTTCGAGGCCGTGCCCGGCGAGGAAGTCCTTGATCTCCTTGTCCCACAGCCGGGACAGCCGCATGACCCTGCCGACGACGCCGATCGGCGTGAAATCGAGGTCGGGGCACTCCCTTTGCCACTGCTCCAGCACTGACTCCACCGCGTCCGCCATGGGCCCTCCAGTCCTGCCGTCATTCTGCCGTCAACCTAGATAGCTGAGCGCTCATTTAATTGACGCTCACCAAAGTCTCGTTTACCTTAGCACTCACTTAATCGGCGCTCAACGAAGGAGTCGGCCATGCCGTTCACCCCTGCCCGCAACTCCCGCGTCCACTACGAGGTCGACGGCCAGGGCCCCGGCCCCGGACTCGCCCTGGTGCACGGCGTCGGCGGCGACGCCGAGAAGGTATTCGGCAACGTCGTGGGCCACTTCGCCGACACCCGTACCGTCGTCCGGCCCAACCTCAGCGGCAGCGGCCGGACCGAGGACGACGGTACGGAGCTGACCGTCGACCTGATCGCCGACCAGGTCACGGCCGCCGTACGCGACGCCTCCGACGGCCCCGTCGACCTGCTCGGCTTCTCCCTCGGCGCTGTCGCCGCCGCCGCGGTCGCCGCCGCCCACCCCGGCCTGGTGCGCCGGCTCGTCCTCGTCGGCGGCTGGACGCACTCCGGCGGACCACGCGACAGCTACTACTTCGAGACCTGGCGCAAGCTGCTCGCCACCGACCGCGAACTGCTCAAGCGGTTCTCGGCACTGACCGGCTTCAGCGCCGCGACACTGGACCTGTTCGGCCACGACGGACTGACCCAGTCGCTGGCCGACCCCTGGCCGCCGGCCGGCATCGTCCGCCAGATCGACCTTGCCGGACAGGTCGACATCAGGCACCTGCTCCCCGCGGTCACCGCGCCCACCCTGGTCGTCGGCTTCGGCGGCGACGCCATGATCCCCGTCGAGGGCTCCCGGCACCTGCATGCGGGCATCACCGGCAGCCGGCTGGTGGAGATCCCGGACGCGGGCCACATGGACTGGTTCGCCGACCCCACACAACTCGTCGCGCTCACCCACGACTTCCTCGACGACTGACTCCGGCTCCCGACGCCCCCTCCCCAGCCTGCTCTTCCTTCTCGTACGCCCATGGAGTGACCGTGTCCTACCCCGACCCCCGCTACTTCGGTGAACACGGCGAGATCAACGCCGACTTCCGCCCCGCCACGACCCCGCCCGACTTCGTCTCCCGGCCCGTCGCCACCGACGGCCCCAACGTCTCCCGGGGCACCGCCTACCACTACCTGTCCACCACCGTCTCCACCGGCGGCGAGTACGGCCTGTACCGGGTGGACATGGGCCCGGAGTCCGGCGGGCCCAGTACACACTTCCACAAGGCCATGTCCGAGTCGTTCTTCATCCTGTCCGGCACCATGCGGCTCTTCGACGGGCGACGCTGGATCGACGCCACCTCCGGCGACTACCTGTACGTACCGGTCGGCGGGTTGCACGCCTTCCGCAACGAATCCGGCGAACCCGCCTCCATGCTCATGCTCTTCGCCCCGGGTGCGCCCCGAGAGGACTACTTCGAAGGCGTCACCCGGCTCGACGGCCTCAGCGAAGAGGAGCGCGCGGAGTTCTTCGTGCGCCACGACAGCTTCTTCGTGTGACCGGCCTCGCCACCACGTTCGCGACGGCAACAGGGCGCCCGAACGCGCTCCAGGACCCCTTTGTCCCGATCAAGGGAAAAGTAACCGTGTTTCGTGCTGAAGGTCTTACGCACACACCCGATGACCGCTAGCTTCATTGTTGCGGCCATGTCATGACCTCCGGCAGCCGCACATCGGCGCGACGGCGCGCGCCAGTACTCCCCACACATGCCCCCTGACGGGCATGCATGCCTCAACCCCTCACAGCTTCGGGAGACACCTGTGCGCACGAAACGACCGTTGGGAAGCAGCACTCCAGGCCGGCAGAGCGATCGACTCCGGCCGACGGCGTCGGCGGACACTTCCGCGTCGGGCATCTCCCGTCGCGGCACAGCATGCCCGGACTTCGAGGTCTGACGGCCGGGATCCGGGACCGTAACTGCGCAGTCCATCCCTCTCATCGAAGGAGATGACGCCGTCTTGCCCAGAAAACTGATCAGTACCCTGGCCCTGATCGCGGCGGCAGCGCTGAGTGCCACACCGTACGCCGCGGCAGCGCCCGAGAGACCGTCCCCGCCGTCGGCGCCCGCCGCTCAGGCGGCACAGGCAGCCGCCGACCCCCACTACGAGGTCCTGGTCTTCTCCAAGACGGCCGGATTCCGCCACTCTTCGATCGACGACGGCCTGGCGGCCCTGCGCGAATTGGGCACGGCCAACAACTTCACCGTCGACGCCACCGAGGACGCGGGAGCCTTCACGACGGCCGGCCTGGCCCCCTATGAGGCGGTGGTCTTCCTCTCGACCACGGGCGACGTGCTGAACGACGCCCAGCAGACGGCCTTCGAGCAGTACATCAACGACGGCGGCGGCTACGTCGGCGTGCACGCGGCCGCGGACACCGAGTACGACTGGCCGTTCTACGAGGGTCTGGCGGGCGCCCTCTTCCAGTCCCATCCCGCCGTCCAGTCCGCCACCGTCCAGGTCGAGGACCGGGCCCACGACGCCACCGCCCATCTCGACCGGGCCTGGCAGCGCACCGACGAGTGGTACAACTACCGCACCAACCCGCGTGCCTCCGCACGCGTTCTGGCCTCACTGGACGAGTCGAGCTACTCCGGCGGTTCCATGTCCGGCGACCATCCGATCGCCTGGTGCAAGGACTACGAAGGCGGCCGTGCCTTCTACACCGGTGGCGGCCACACCGACGAGTCCTACGGACAGCCCGAGTTCCGCCGCCACCTGCTGGGCGGTGTCCGGTGGGCGGCCGGCATGACCGAGTCGGACTGCCGTCCGGAAACCGGCTACAGCAGCCTCTTCGACGGCTCCGGCACCAGTGGCTGGAGCCAGGCGGGTCCCGGCGGTTTCACGCTCGCCGACGACTCCCTGACGTCGTACGGCGGCCTCGGCATGATGTGGTACACCGCCAAGGAGTTCACCGGTGACTACTCCGTGAAGCTGGACTGGAGGATGGACGACGACTCCAACTCCGGTGTCTTCCTGGGCTTCCCCGCCTCCGACGACCCCTGGTCCGCGGTCAACAACGGCTACGAGATCCAGATCGACGCCAGCGACTCCCCGGACCGCACCACGGGCTCCGTGTACGGGTTCCAGGCGGCGGACGTCGCCGCACGGGACGCCGCGCTCAACCCGCCCGGAGAGTGGAACACCTACGAACTCCGCGTCACCGGGGAACGGCTGGAAATCTTCCTCAACGGCCGCAGGATCAACGACTTCACCAACACCGACCCCGCCCGCAGCCTCCGCCAGGGACACATCGGCATCCAGAACCACGGTGACGGTGACACGGTGTCGTTCCGCAACATCCGGGCCAAGGTACTGAACGCCGGGCCGTCGGCGGGCGAGGTGAAGGGCGTGAACGGCAAATGCCTGGACGTCGACAACTCGCAGACCGCGGACGGTACGAAGGTCCAGTTGTGGACGTGCAACGGCACGGCCGCGCAGAAGTGGACGGTACAGGGAGACGGCACGGTGAAGGCACTGGGCAAGTGCCTGGACGTCTCCGGCGGTGGCAGCGCGGACGGCACGCGCATCCAACTCTGGACCTGCAACGGTTCCGGCGCGCAGTCCTGGCAGCCACAGGCCGACGGCACGGTACGCAATCCGCAGTCCGGCAAGTGCCTCGACGCCTCCGGCGGAACCTGGAACGACGGAACCCCGGTCCACCTGTGGACCTGCCACACCGGCCCCAACCAGAAGTGGACCCTGCCCTGAGAAACCGGCCGTGAAGAAACGGCCGTGAAGAAACGGCCGTGAGGAACCAGCCGTGAGGACCCGTCCCCGACGGAGACCGCACCGTCCTCAAGACACCTCACCGAGCCCGGCGCGGGGGCGGCTCCAGTCCCCGTCCGCACCCTGCCGAGTCCGGGACGACGGCGCGTCCCGGCCGCGGTGGATCTCCCACCCATCCGACCGAGCCCCCTGCCCCCGGGGGCCGTCAGGAGGTCACGTGTATCCACACCTGTACCCCCACCGCCTGGGCAGACGCCTGGCCGGCGCGCTCGTCGCCTCCCTGCTGGCCGTCGGACTGTCGTCGTCTCCCGCCCCGGCGCAGGACGCGGCCGCCGCCGATCTGCCCCCGCAGGAACCGGGCGTCACCATGCGCGTCTTCGACGTGCAGACCCCGTTGAGCGGGATCTGCACGCTCAAGGCCGGCCAGACGCCCAACATCGACAAGCTGATGCCGGTGATCGACTGGTCCTCGGTCGACGACTTCGGCCTGGACAGCGGCTTCGTCACCCACGCCCTCGGCAACCTCAACGCCCCGGGCGCGGGCAGCTATGCCTTCCGCCTCACGAGCGACGACGGTTCCCGCCTCTGGATCGACGACCAACTGGTCATCGATCACGACGGCCTGCACGGTCCGGAGCCGAAGGACGGCACCGCAGAGCTGACGGCCGGGTACCACTCGCTGCGCATCGAGCACTTCGAGCGCGACGGGGGCCAGCAGTTGACCCTGGCCTGGAAGCCGCCGGGCGCCTCCGGGTTCTCCGTCGTACCGAACTCGGCGCTCAGCACCGACGCGGACGTCGTCCGGGTGACCGCGCCCGGCCAGAAGGAGTGCGAGGGCGGCACGGACTCGCCGGGCGACGGCCTGCCCCTGACGGGAGTGCATCCGAACTACACCCTCACCGACCTGCGTCCCGCAGGTTTCGAGCCGCAGGTCTCCGCGATGGACTGGCTGCCGGACGGCCGGCTGGCCATCACCACCTGGGGCGGCAGCAACAACACCACGGGAGAGGTCTATCTCCTGGACAACGTCACCGGGAACACCGGCCCTGACAAGGTGACGGCGAAGAAGGTGGCCTCGGGCCTCAAGGAGCCGATGGGCATCAAGTACGTCGACGGAAAGCTCTACGTCTCCCAGAAGCACGAGCTGACCGAACTGAACGACACCAACGGCGACGAGGTCACCGACACCTACCGCAGGGTGGCGACCTGGCCCTTCGGCGGCAACTTCCACGAGTTCGCCTTCGGCCTGCTCTACAAGGATGGCTCCTTCTACTTGAACCTCTCCGTCTCCATCAACTACGGCGGCGCCACGACCGACCCGCAGCCCGACCAGAACCGCGGCACCACCATCAAGGTGAACAAGGAGACGGGAAAGGTCGACTACATCGCCGGCGGGCTGCGGACGCCCAACGGCATCGGATGGGGCCCCGAGGGCGGGATCTTCGTCACCGACAACCAGGGCGGGTGGCTGCCCTCGTCGAAGCTGGTCCACATCAAGCAGGACCGCTTCTTCAACCACTACACCAACCCGGACGGCCCCTTCGACAACAAGCCGGTGACCCAGCCGGTACTGTGGCTGCCGCAGAACGAGATCGGCAACTCGCCCAGCACACCCCTGCAGTTGACCGAAGGACCGTTCGCCGGGCAGATGCTCTTCGGCGACGTCACCTACGGCGGCGTCCAGCGCGGCTATCTGGAGAAGGTCGGCGGTGAGTACCAGGGTGCCGTCTTCCGCCTCACCCAGGGCCTGGAGGCAGGCGTCACACGGATCAGCATCGGTCCGGACGGAGCGCTCTACGCGGGCGGCCTGGGCGCGGGCGGCAACTGGGGCCAGGAGGGGAAACTGAGCCACGGCCTGCAGAAGCTGACGCCGAACGGCACGGACGCCTTCGACATCCGCGCCATGCGGGCTGTGCCCGGCGGTTTCGAGCTGGAGTACACCCAGCCGCTCTCCGAGGAGACCGCGGCAGGCCTGGCCGGACGCTACAAGATCAAGCAGTGGCGCTACGTCCCGACCGCCGACTACGGCGGCCCCAAGGTCGACCAGGAGACCCTCACCGCCCAGTCGGCCACCCTGTCCGCCGACGGCAGGACGGTCACCCTGGCCATTCCCGGCCTCAAGGCGGACCGGGTGGTCCATGTCCGCTCACCGCGTCCCTTCAGCTCCACGGGAGGCGAGGCCCTGTGGAGCACCGAGGCGTGGTACACGCTCAACAAGTTGCCGGGCGCGATCTCCGGCACGGGTGAGGTGAAGGGCGTGAACGGCAAGTGCCTGGACGTCGACAACTCGCAGACCGCGGACGGTACGAAGGTCCAGCTGTGGACGTGCAACGGCACGGCCGCGCAGAGGTGGACGCTGCCTGGAGACGGCACGATCACGGCACTGGGCAAGTGCCTCGATGTCTCCAACGGCGGCAGCGCGGACGGCACGCGCATCCAACTCTGGACCTGCAACGGTTCCGGCGCGCAGTCCTGGCAGCCACAGGCCGACGGCACGGTACGCAATCCGCAGTCCGGCAAGTGCCTCGACGCCTCCGGCGGAACCTGGAACGACGGAACCCCGGTCCACCTGTGGACCTGCCACACCGACGCCAACCAGAAATGGAACCTGCCCTGACCTCGAGGTTCACCGTCCGACGTTGAACGAGGCGACTCTCACTCGATCGGCGTTTCGCAGTTCGGCGGACGTGAAGACGGCCTTCGTCTGATCCTGTGCCCTGCGCTCTGTCACGGAGTGGATCAGCGCGAAGGCCGTGGTCCTTCTGCGGCGCGGTGAGGTCGGCTCCCCCGCGAAGACACGGGTGGTGCGGGTCGATCGGGTGTCGCACGGGGAGGCGTCCGGCTTGGACGCCCCTGATGCGGAGTGACGCCGGTCAGGTGGATCGGGACATCCCCGCGGTCCTGACCACCCGACGCCACGAGTCCGCGATCAGTCGATGCAGAACTCGTTGCCCTCGGTGTCCAGCATGGGGATGCACGACTCGTTTTCCTCATCGGCGTACGGCGTTTGCACGTGGGTCGCACCGAGCGCGATCAGTCGTGCGCACTCTGCTTCGAGTGCGGCGAGGCGCTCGTCCCCCGCGAGCCCGGTGCCGACCGGGATGTCGAGATGCACCCAGTCCGCACTACCTCCCCTTCGGCGACGCGCTGGAAGAACGGGCGCGGCCCACTATGCGGGGGCCTGTGCGTCGGGGACCAGGACGACCTTGCCCGTTGTTGCCCTGGCTTCCAGAGCGGCGTGCGCCTCAGCCGCCTGCGACAGGGGGAAGGTCTGGAAGGCGGGCACCAGGATCCCCCCGGCGGCCGCCGCCAGCGCGCGGCCCTCGTCGGCGGCGGCGTCCTGGCCGTCCAGCAGCAGGGCCAGCGCGTCGGTGAAGTGCACACCGCGCTCCTTCAACTCAGCCTCATCGGGACGGAACTCCTCCCGCGAGGCAGCCCCGATGGTGATGTACCGACCGCCTTCGGCCAGCAGCTCGAAGGCCGTCCGTCCCTTGTCGCCCTCGACACCGTCCAGAACGACCGTGACGCCGCGCCCGCCCAAGGCATCGCGAACCGTACCCGCCCAGTCCGGCAGGTTGTAGTCGACAGCGATGTCCGCTCCCAGCTCGCGCAAGGCCGCGATCTTGGCCGCTCCCCCGGCCGCTCCGATGACCGTGGCGCCGAGTCGGCCGGCGAACTGAACGACCAGACGGCCGATGCCACCGGCCGCGGAGGTGACCAGGACCACGTCGCCGGAGGTGAGTTCCGCGATGTCGAGCAGGCCCATGGTCGTTGCACCCGTCACGACCATCGTGACGGCGGCCTCGTGCCCCACTCCGGCCGGAATCCGGTGCAGGGACGACACGTCGGCGACGGCGAACTCGGCGTAGCCCCCGGGTCTGCCGTGCGCGGTCACCACGTCGGCGCCGATCCAGGACTCGTCCACCGCCGGCCCGACCGCCTTGACGACGCCGGCCACCTCTCCCCCGAAAATCGCCGGAAGCCCGGGAAGCGGCGGACCGATCTCCAGCCCTTCCCGCATGGCCGTCTCGATCTGATGGACCCCTGCGGCCTTCACGAGCACGAGAACCTCACCCGGGCCCGGCACGGGGTCGGGCACAGTCTCATGGCGGAGGTTCTCAGCGGGTCCGAACTCGTACAGAACAACGGCGCGCATGCCTGTTCCTCCCGGTGGATCTGCAGCAGCACACCCACCCTGCAACGTCAACTTAACTTGAGGTCAAGCCTGACCGCGGCCTTCTCGCCGAGGACCAAGAGCCGGCCGGGGGCCTGCCTGCCGAACGCCTGCGTGTCCGGCAGGGTCGCCGGGATCAGCTGCGTCCGCACCGGGTCGGTGACGCCCGAGACTGCCTGACCGTCGACCCAAGGTTGATGAGCCCCCGACAGGGTCGAGACGATCAGCCACGTCCTCGCGCTGCTTCGGTCTCGGCGCCCACGTACGTGATCGCGAGGGCACGACACGCTCAGCCCGGCGCTGCTCGTACTGCAGTCCGGTCCCAACGGCCCGGATCGCTCTCCAGCGCGGCGCGGTCCCAGTCGCCGTGCTCGGCAGCGGCCTCGTAGGTGGTGTGCAGGAATTCCATCAGTGCCTGGTCGGGATCGCGCGCGGTGCGCACGGTCTCGTACGGCAGCAGGAACTGTCCGTTCTCGGTGCTGTAGTAGGCGCCGTCGGGGCGAGTCGGGTGGGCGGCGAAACCGTCCGGCTCGGGGTACGCGTAGGAGTAGAAGGCACCCTCGTCGCCGCCGCCGGGCCAGAATCCGCAGCTGGAGAGTTCCTGTGAGTAGCCTTCCACCATCACCCAGTCGCCGCAGTTCGGGGCGCCGCCCGGATGGGTGGGAGCCGACCGGCCGGAGAAGCGGGTGCAGGCCAGGTCCATGGCGCCCCAGAAGAAGTGAACGGGGCTGACCTTGCCGACGAACTCCGCGCGGAATCGGCCCAGGACACGGTTGGCCTGCAGCAGTTGGCGCCAGAAGAGCTGTGCTGCCGTCCCGTCGTAGGAGCAGTGCTGCTCGTCCTCGGCGAACGGGATGGAGGGTTCCACCTCGTTGGGACGGCGCTGGAAGGCAGCTTCGATGCCCAGCTCGTTCAGGGCATGCATGGTTTCGGCGTAGAAGGTCGCGACCGACTTGGGCTTCAGGGCCACTTCGCGGCTCGCGCCCTTGCTGCTGCGGATGACGAGCCGGTGTTCGACGAAGTCGAATTCAGCGTCGAAGGCGCCGTCGCCGTAGGGCACTGAGCTGGTCGTCAGGCCCCTCGGAGTGACGTAGAGGGTCACCTGCCACCAGTGGTTGACCATGGGGGCGTGGGCCAGCCGCAGCTTGCCTACGATCTGTGTCCACATGTGCAGGGTGTCACGGGTTCTGGTCCAGTCGGCCACCCGTAGTGCGGGCCAAGCTGCGCGGTGCGAGGACTCGGATGCGGTGGATGAGTGCTGGAGGCTCACGGCGTCCACCTCCGCTTCGGCTATCGGTGTTCCGGGTTGCTGGAGTCGGCGCGGCAGCCGGCGTCCCATGCGGTGCGCTGGTTGCCGTATGGCGGGATGCCTCCGGCTGCGCGCAGCATCGCCGCCAGGTGGAGCAGGTTGTACGTCATGAATGTGGTGTTGCGGTTGGTGAATTCATTGTCCGGCCCCCGGGAGCCGGCGTCCAGATATGACGGTCCCGGCCCGGCCTCTCCGACCCAGGCAGCGTCGGCCTGCGGGGGGATGGTGTAGCCCAGGTGCTGCAGGCTGTAAAGGACGTTCATGGCACAGTGCTTGGCGCCGTCTTCGTTGCCGGTGATCAGGCAGCCGGCGACCCGGCCGTAGTAGGCATACTGACCTGCGTCGTTGAGCACGCTGGAACAGGCGTACAGGCGCTCGATGACCTGCTTCATGACGGAGCTGTTGTCCCCGAGCCAGACGGGGCCGCACAGGACCAGGATGTCCGCGTCCATCACGCGACGGTAGAGCTGGGGCCACTCGTCCCGTGCAGCGCCGTGCTCGGTCATGTCCGGCCAGACACCGGTGGCGATGTCGTGGTCGACGGCCCGGACGATGTCGGCCTGCGCTCCGTGGTGCCGCATGATCTCCACGCTGCGGTCGATGAGGCCGCCGGTGTTGCTGATCTCGGGTGACCGTTTGAGGGTGGCGTTGATGAACAGTGCCCGCAGCCCGTCGAAACGGGGCCCGTTCCCGTCTGTGGACCTCGCGCCTGCTTCCGTTCCGGGTCCTGCCATGATCGGTTCCCCTTGGGTGCGTGGTGAGCAGTTCGAGAACGCCGCGACCAGCACCGTAGGGCGGCACCGGGGGTTTGCGGCCTCCGCCACGCCCACCGGGGCGAAGCGATCAGGGTGCGGGGATGCCTGGGCACGGCCGGAGGCGGGCACTCGGGTCACGTCCGTCCGATCCCCACTCTCCGATCAGGAGGTATGGACGATGGCACAGCAAGACCTGCCGGCTCCGGCCGAGGGGCTGGTCCTCACCCACTTCCTGACCGTCCGCGACGTGGCGGTCTCCCGGCGCTTCTACGCCGAGGTCCTGGGCGGGGACATCGTGCTGGAGGAGAACCCGGCCATCGTGAAGGTCGCCAACAGCTGGATCATCATGAACCCCGGGGGCGGCCCCACCCCCGACAAGCCCGGCATCTCGCTGGAGCCGCCGCCGGACCCGGCGACGGGCGGGCCGGCGAGGGTGTCCAGCTTCCTCAACGTTCGGGTGGCCGACATCGCCGCCTTCTATGCGGATGCGAGCGCGAAGGGAGCGCGGTTCCTGACCGAGCCGATCGATCGCAAGGCGGAGGTGCGCTGCTACATGAGGGACCCGGACGGCTACCTGATCGAGGTGGGGCAGGCCACCGGGATGCTGAAAGGTGTCTTCGCCGACCCGCCCGCAGGCACTGACGGGTAACGGACGGGCCCTTCCCTCACACGGGCCGTGGTTCTCGAGGGGCGGGGCGTGCCGTTGCGCCGGGACGGCGCGGCTGCACCGTTCAGGCACTCCGCAAAAGATGCGGGCCGGTCCGTCACGTGCGTCGATGGATGGAGAGGTGGGTGCATGTCCGCACACGTGGCCCGGGGAAGCTCGGCACGCTCGCAGGCAGGGAAGCTGCTGGACAGTGGTATCCGCTCTGAAAGTGCTCTAAAAGACGTCGCGCAGGGTCTCCAGGAGGCGGGCGATGTTCGCCTCGTCGCGGCGGTAGTAGGTCCACTTGCCCCGCCGGGTGGCGACCACCAGCCCTGCTTGCCGCAGCATCGCGAGGTACTGCGAGGTGGTTGACTGCCCCAGACCCGTGCGCCGCTGGATGTCGGTGACGCAGACACCGATCTCGACGTCCTCGGGCTTCTGGCCAGGGAAACTCATCGGCTCCTTGAGCCACACCAGCATCTGGCGGCGGGCCGGGTTGGACAGGGCCCGGAACACAGCCAGCAACTCCGCCTCCGAGAACATCTGGTGATCGTAACGCACACACATATTGACGATTCGCGATATGACGATCTACCGTCGTCTCATGACGACGTTGATGCGTGTGATGGAACTCGTTTGCTTCGGCGACGCGGACACCGCGTTCGCCCCGCGAGAGCTGCCGAGACCCACTCCCGGACCCGGCCAGTTGCTGGTGCGCGTGGAGGCCACGTCCGTGAACCCTCTCGACCTGCAGACCCGGCGCGGCGACTACCGTGACCAGGTAGCGCTGCCTGCGGTGGTCGGAAACGACGCGTCCGGCGTGGTGGTCGAGAGCGGCCCTGGGGCGGGCGACTTCCAGCCGGGCGACGAGGTCTGGTACCTGGCGCCGATCTTCTCCGGGCAGGGAACCTACGCCGAGTTCCACGTGGTCGACCAGGCCCTGGTCGCCCGCAAGCCCACCCGGTTGTCGCACGTCGAGGCCGCCGGTCTCGCGCTCGTGGGCGTCACGGTGTGGGAGGCGCTGGTCGAACGCGCCGGGGTGCGGGCCGGGGAGCGGGTCCTGGTGCACGGCGGAGCGGGCGGGGTCGGCTCGGCCGCGATCCAGCTCGCCGGCGCACTGGGAGCCGAGGTGGTGACCACCGCACGGGCAAGGGATCACGAGTTCGTCACCGGACTGGGAGCCGACACTGTGATCGACTTCTCGGCCGGTGACTACGTGCCGCAGGTCCGCGCGCTGGGTGGGGTGGACGTCGTGCTGGACACGGTGGGTGGGGACACCCTCGCCCGCAGCCCGGAGGTCCTCGCCGACCGAGGCCGCGTGGTCTCCATCGTGGACACCCCCGAACCGCAGAATCTGCTCGCCGCGTGGGGCGTGAACGCGACCTACCACTTCCTGTTCGTCAGCCCCGGCCGGGCGAAGCTCGAGGCACTGGGCCGACTGGTCGACCAGGGCGGACTCCGGCCGGTGATCGGCGCCGTGCTACCGCTGGCCGACGTCGCACAGGCGCACACACTGCTGGAGGGCGGCTCTGCCGGCGGGGGCCGCAGACGCCCACGTGGCAAGATCGCCGTCGCGGTCCGCCAGTAGGCGAGCGGGGTGGTTGGCGCTGCGATCGCACCGACGGCGGCAACGCATCAACTGCGCCCTTCATGAAGCGAGGGTGCCGGACGTGAACTTCTTGCGCCATGCGAGGGCGACGTAGACGAGTCCGATGAGGACCGGTACCTCGATCAGAGGGCCGACGACGCCCGAGAGAGCCTGTCCCGAGGTGACGCCGAAGGTGGCGATGGCGACCGCGATGGCCAGTTCGAAGTTGTTGCCCGCAGCGGTGAAAGCAAGGGTGCTGGTGCGCTCGTAGGCGAGGCCGAGGGACTTGCCGAGGATGAAGCTGCCGAAGAACATGACTGCGAAGTACACCAGCAACGGCAGTGCGATCCGGACCACGTCAAGCGGCTGCGAGGTGATCGTCTTCCCCTGCAGAGCGAAGAGGATGACGATGGTGAACAGCAGACCGTACAAAGCCCAAGGGCCGATTCTCGGGAGGAAGTTCACCTCGTAGGACTCGCGGCCCATTCTCTTCTCGCCGATGCGGCGGGTGAGAAAGCCGGCGAGAAGCGGGATGCCCAGGAACACGACGACGTTGAGGGCGATGTGCCAGACGGGCACGTCCAGACCTTGGCCGTCGCCGAGACCGAGCCACTGCGGCAGCAGGTCCAGGTAGAGCCAGCCGAGCACCCCGAACGCGATGACCTGGAAGACGGAGTTCAACGCTACGAGGACGGCGGCGGCTTCGCGGTCACCGCAGGCCAGGTCGTTCCAGATGATGACCATGGCGATGCAGCGGGCCAGACCGACGATGATCAACCCTGTCCGGTACTCGGGCAGGTCAGGCAGGAAGATCCAGGCCAGTGCGAACATCACCGCTGGACCGATGAGCCAGTTGATGACCAGCGAGGACACCATCAGCTTCCGGTCGCGGGTGACGGAGTCGAGCCTGTCGTAGCGGACTTTGGCCAGGACCGGGTACATCATGACAAGCAGGCCGACAGCGATCGGCAGCGAGACACCGCCGACTTCGATCTTCGCGAGCGCGTCGTTCATACCCGGGACGAGACGGCCCAGGCCGAGGCCGGCGGCCATGGCGACAAGAATCCAGACCGCGAGGTAGCGGTCGAGGGTGGAGAGCTTCCTGACGATCGAGTCGTCCTGGCCGACTGGTCGCGCCGTGGCCGTGGTGTTGGTTTCCGAGGAGGTCACGGGCAGGCCCTCTTGTTCCCGGCGGCGGTACGGGCGGAGGCCGCGAGGACGGCGAACTGCTCGGACAGTCCCGCCAGGACCTCGGGGCGCAGCTTGTAGTAGGTGTAGCGGCCGCACGGTTCGGTTTCCACGACCCCGGCCTCGCGCAGGACCTTCATGTGGTTGGAGAGGTTCGTCTGCCTGGCCCCCGTCTCCTCCACCAGGTGCGTCGTGCAGAGCGTCTCGCGGGCCAGCAGAGTCACGATCCGCAGGCGCAGGGGATCGCCCAGCACGCGGATCACATCAGTATCGACTGAAGTCAGCATGTACTGATACTTTCACATCATCGCCCGCTGACAGCAGCGAGGCCTGAAGTCATTGACGGCTGTTCCCGTCGCGCGACAGAGAGAAAATGATCATGGCCGAGTCTTCCGGCAAGCCGTCCGTCCTGTTCGTCTGCGTCCACAACGCCGGCCGCTCCCAGATGGCGGCTGCGTGGCTGAACCACCTGGCCGGCGACCTCGTCGAGGTTCGGTCCGCTGGATCCACCCCCGGCGACGCCGTCAACCCGGCCGCCGTCGCGGCGATGGCCGAGGTCGGCATCGACATCTCCGCCGAGACACCGAAGATCCTCACCGCGGACGCGGTCAAGGAGTCGGACGTGTGTATCACGATGGGCTGCGGCGACACCTGCCCGGTCTTCCCCGGCAAGCGCTACTTGGACTGGAAGCTCGACGACCCCGCCGGCCAGAGCGTGGAAGCCGTGCGCCCGATCCGCGACGAGATCAAGGCACTGGTCGAGGGACTTCTCAAGGAGATCGCACCGGAGACGAGCGCATGAGCACGATTCACCCTGTCATAGTCATCGACTCAAAACCGGCCGGATATACCGCCTCCCACTGATGGCCGGCATGCGTGCCAGGCGGAGAGGTTCGGCGCCGAGATCGTGGAGGACGACATCGTCTCCGTCGATCTGTGAAGACCCGTCAGGCTACGGAGGAGGCCACCTTCCTCACCCGTTCGCCCGCTCGGTCACCGTCGTCCACCGCCGCTTACGCCGCGGGCATCCCAGGTCATGCAGAACCGCGCGTCCTCCGACGACAAGATCGCATGTGCCCTCGACAGCGAGAGGAGTGATCGTCAAGACCTGCAGATGGGGTGCATTGTTGCGTTGCACCGCGGTCGCACCGAGGGGGAGCTTCGTCACTCCGCAGACCGTGACCGCCTCAGGAGAAGTCTGCTGCGGTGATGCCGTCGGGATGACCGGAGGGCCACTCCACCAACTCGATCCGGTAACCATCCGGGTCCGTGAGCCACAACGTCTTCGGGCCGTGAGGGCCGCCCGGGTACTGGAGGGGTTCGGGTCTCAGGCCGGCTTCGGTCAGCGTCTCCAGGGTGGCGTCGAGCGTTTCGACCTGGATCGCGAGGTGGTCGAAACCGCTGCCTACGTCGACCGGTCGGTCGCCGGGGCGGTGGACCAGTTCGAGCGAGGCCGCCGGTTCGTCGGGGAACTTGAGGATCACGAGGCGAGCCCCGTCGCCGACCTCGACCCTGCCCAATTCGACGTAGCCCAAGGCGGTGTAGAAACCGAGCGAGCGGTCCAAGTCGGTGACGCGGTAGGAGACGAAGAGTGTCTTCACGCGGCCTCCTCGGGCCGACGCACCCGGTAGCGGAGGTGCGTGACGTCTCGGTCCTCGAGCCGTCGGACGAGGTCGAGTTCGATGTGATCACTACCCAGGTGGTCGAACAGCCGTCGGCCGGCCCCGAGGAGGACCGGAACCAGGTGGATCTCCATCTCGTCCACCTGCCCGGCTCGGAGAAGTGCTTGGGCCGCCCCCGCACCGTGGACCATGACCGGCCGGTCCCCTGCGGCTGCGCGAGCCTGACGGGCGCAGTCCTCGGCATCGGTGACGAAACGCGCGTGGCCGGGTGGCACATCCCCGTCATCCACCCGGTGGGTGAGTACGAAGATCGGCACGCCGTCGTGGTGGTCGCCCTGCCAGCGTCCGGCTAGTTCGAAGGTCCGACGGCCGGAGATCACCGCGCCGGTCGCCAGCGCTTCGCGGTAGACCTGGCCACTCGGACCCTCGGACTCTCGGTCGTCGAGCCAGTTGAAGAGCCGTCCACCGTCGCGTCCGAGCTCCTGCCCCGGCCGATCGTCCGGGCCGGCGATATAGCCGTCGAGCGACATCGACATGTACAGCCGAATCGGATTGTTCATGCTGGGCCTCCGTCTCTCCTCCATGGCATCGAGGATCCGGCGTTTCCCGATCCGCCGACGGTGCGGGAGTGTCACAAGGAAGACTTCAGGCAACCGGCAATCTCATCGGCCCGACGCGCTGGCCCTGCTGCCGGTCCTCTGAGGGGGCTGGCCTCAGGCTGGGGTGGATAGGCCGGTTGTAGGAGTCATGACCTGTGTATCAATTGCGGTCGTTCAGGCCGCGTGGCTCTCGGAGCGTTCGACGAGGTGGCCGCGCTCGAAGCGGGCTCCGGCACGGTCCAGGGCGACGAGCTGGGGTGCGTTCACGGCCCGCCACCGCTGCTGGGCGGACTCGACGAGCTTGAAGACCATGACCAGGTCGGCGGCCGCACTGCCGGCGCCCCGGTGACCTTTGGCCCGCAGCCGGACGGTGGCGACAGTTGTGCTGGAGGGGCTGGGCTGTGGAAGGAGGTCGCCGACCGGCTCGACGTACCCGCGCAGAACCTGTCCGGGGACAACGTCAACGGCTCTGTCTTGCCCGGGCTCTGGCTCTTGAGCCAGCAGGACTGCTGCTCGACGAACCCACCAGCGCACTCGACGAACGCAGCAGGGACAAGGTCGAACAGCCCATCTCGGCGCTACGCGGAAGCCGGGCCGTCCTCTTGGTCTCCCACGGCCCGGCACAGGTGGGGCCCCTGTGCGACGCGACCGTCCACCTGGCTCAACCCGTGGCGGCATCGACGGCTGCCGCCGTGGGCTGATCACCAGGAGCTGGACCTGGGACACGGCTGCCGACTGCTGTGCGCCGACCTGCCTGCGCTGCCCTCCCAACGCGCCTTCTGGGATCCGTTACCGGTGGATATGTCGCGGCGCCCAAGGGGCTGCCGCATCCCCTCGGAGCTGCACCGTGGGCCCCCGGAGCGGACCGGTTCAGGTGGTCTGTGACAGCAGCCCCGCCATGGCTGACAGAACGCCGGGCGCCACTCGGTAGTACACCCAGCTGGCACGACGCTCCGACTCGAGAAGTCCGGCCTCTCGCAGCTTGCGCAGGTGGTGGCTGACCGTGGGCTGCGATACCCCGACGTCCTGGATGTCGCAGACACAGGCCTCTCCGCCCGGGCGAGCGGCGATCTTCGAGAACAGCCGCAGCCGGACCGGATCGGACAGCGCCTTGAACATGGCGGCGATCTTCTCGGAGTCGGCGGCGGACAGCTCCTCCTCGCCCAGCGGCCGGCAGCACCAGGACGCGGCGGCGTTCGCGTTGGCGGAGTCAAGAGCCAGATTCGACATGTCTCTATGTTGACAGGCATCAAATCCTTTGCCAAGCGGCAAACGGAACCCCTCTGCGCACGAACGGGCACGGACGGGCACGGACCTCGCGCGGAATAGATGTACTTCTATGTTGACGAACGTCAATCCCAGAGTCATCCTGGGGGCATCGACAAACATCGAACCCGAGGAGTCGTCGTGACCGCGTCTGCCGCCCCCACCTCCCCCGTTGTCGTCATCGGCGCCGGACCCATCGGGCTGGCCGCCGCAGCTCATCTACTGGATCGAGGCCTCGCCCCGCTCGTGCTGGAAGCCGGCACCGGTGCGGGCAACGCCGTGAGCGAGTGGGCGCACGTCCGCCTGTTCTCCACCTGGGGCGAGGTCGTGGACCCCACCGCCGCGAAGCTGCTCGCCTCCACCGGGTGGAGCACGCCCGACGACGGCGCCTACCCCAGTGGCGGCGACTGGGTGAAGCACTACCTGCAGCCACTCGCCGACGCCCTCGGCGACCGGATCCGCTACGGAGCCAGAGTCACCGGCGTCTCGAAGGCCGGTCGCGACCGGGTCGTGGACGCCGACCGTGAGGCACAGCCGTTCGTCGTGCAGCTGAAGCACTCCGACGGGCGGGAAGAAAGGATCACCGCCTCCGCGGTGATCGATGCCTCCGGCACCTGGTCCCTCCCCTCCCCGGCCGGCAGCAGCGGTCTGCCCGCCCTCGGCGAGCACAGGGCCTCCGCCCACGTCAGCTACCGCGTCCCCGACCTCACGGACCCGGCGGTGCGCGCACGCTACGCGGGTAAGCGCACCGCGGTCATCGGCTCGGGCGCCTCGGCATTCACCGCGCTCGCTGCCCTGGCCGAGCTGTCACGGTCCCAGGACAGCCCGAGGACCGAGACGGTGTGGGTACTGCGCCGGGGTCTCTCCGGCTCCACCTACGGCGGCGGCGACGCCGACCAGCTGCCCGCGCGCGGCGCCCTCGGTCTGGCGGCCAAGGCCGCCGTCGACGAAGGTCACGCCGAGGCGGTCACCGGCTTCCGCACCGAAGGCGTGGAACGAGACGCCGAGGGCCGGCTGATCCTTGTCGCCGAGGACGGCCGTCGGCTCCAGGCCGTGGACGAGGTCATCGTCCTGACCGGCTTCCGACCCGATCTGTCGTTCCTCTCCGAGGTCCGCCTGCGCTTGGACGACCGCCTGCAGGCGCCGGTGGAACTCGCCCCGCTGATCGACCCCAACCAGCACTCCTGCGGCACCGTGTACCCGCACGGCCATCGGGAACTGTCCCACCCGGACTCCGGTGTCTACCTGGTCGGCATGAAGAGCTACGGACGGGCTCCCACGTTCCTGGCGATGACGGGCTACGAGCAGGTCCGCTCCGTCGTGGCCGCCCTGGCCGGCGAAACCGACGCGGCCGACCGCGTTGAACTGGTCCTGCCGGAAACCGGCGTGTGCGGTGGCTCCGGACTCTTCGACACGGACGAGGCCACCAAGCCCGAAACGGAAGGCTGCTGTTCGCCCCCAGCTCCGCAACTGGTCGAGCTGTCCGCCGTCGCGCCGGGATCGGTCACCGCACCCGGCAGCGGCTGCAAAGCCTGACCTGCCCTGCGCGTCAGTCCGCACGCGCAGACACGCGCACTACGGTCAGCGCACTCCAACACACCGTCAGGAGGAATGACCTCATGTCCCGGATCCAACTCGCGTTGCGAGTCCCTGACCTGCAGTCCGCCATCGACTTCTACAGCAAGCTGTTCGGCACCGAGCCGGCCAAGCTCCGTGACGGCTACGCCAACTTCGCCATCACCGAGCCACCACTCAAGCTCGTCCTGATCGAGGGAGAGGAGGGCGACGACACCCGCCTGGACCACCTCGGCATCGAGGTGGCATCCGCCGAGGAGGTCCAGGCAGCCACCGCCCGGCTGGCCGGGACGGGGCTGGCGACCCGTGAAGAGAAGGACACCGCCTGTTGCTACGCCGTGCAGGACAAGGTGTGGGTGCAGGGTCCCGGCCAGGAGGCGTGGGAGGTGTACGTCGTGAAGGCAGATGCGGACACCCTGGCCAAGCAGCCCGGAAGCACATGCTGCGCCTCCTCCGACGCCACCCAGCCCGGGCCGCAGACCACGACAACGAGTTGTTGCTGACCGCCGCACGAACGACCGCTCCACGGCTGCTCCTGCGTCCGTCGCCGTCGACCAACCGGCGCGGCCCTCCCTGCCCTGTGTCTGACCCAGATCACTGGCTCGGGCATGGTCTACAACGCGTTTCCCGTCCTCAACCCGCAGATCACCATGGCCACGGGCTGGCGCGCGACCGCAACCACGGCGCCGCGTTCTCTGCGGCATTGCTGGTGTCCGCCGTGGCAGGCATCCGCGTCGGCCGCATACTCGAAGCCCGGGGCCCAGTCTCGGCCGGGGCACGGGAGCGGTGGCGCCCAAGACCGACCTCTCAGTCGTCGGCCCAGCCGATGCTGTGGCCGCCGACAGACGCGGCGGCGGTCAGCGGTCCTCGCGTTGCCGTTCCGGCGACGAGGCGGCGGGCTTCATCCGAGAATCGGCGGCCGCACCCAGGACGATCCCTCAGCCCAGGAAACTCAGTCGAACCTGACGGTTGGCATTGTCCTTATTGGTGTCCACCAGGCACACGGACTGCCAGGTTCCCAGCTCCAGGCGGCCGTCGATCACCGGCAGGGTCGCGTGCGGGGGTACGAAGGCGGGCAGGACGTGGTCGCGGCCGTGGCCCGGGCTGCCGTGGCGGTGCTGCCAGCGGTCGTCGGCCGGGAGCAGGGTGTGCAGTGCGGCCAGCAGGTCGTCGTCGCTGCCGGCGCCGGTCTCGATGATCGCGATCCCGGCGGTCGCGTGCGGCACGAAGACGTTGAGGAGGCCGTCGCGGCCGGCCGCCGCATCGCGCAGGAAGGACTCGCAGTCACCGGTGATGTCGGCGACGCGCTCCGCCGAGCCGGTGGCGAGGTTCAGGACGCGGGTGGTGAAGGCATCTGACATGGCACCATCCTGACACCGCGGGAAGATCCGGGCCCCCGGCACCGTTGGTAGAAGCGTGAACTACACACGCGAGGTCGAGGTCGTCGTCATCGGGGCCGGTCAGGCGGGACTCGCCGCCGCCTATCACCTGCGGCGCACCGGCTTCGAGCCGGAACGCGACTTCGTGGTGCTGGATCACGCGCCCGGCCCAGGGGGCGCCTGGCAGTTCCGCTGGCCGTCACTGACGTACGGCAAGGTGCACGGCATGCACTCGCTGCCGGGCATGGAGCTGACCGGCGCGGATCCGGCGCGGCCGTCCGCCGAGGTGGTGGGCGGGTACTTCGCCGACTACGAGCGGGCCTTCGACCTGCGGGTGCGCAGGCCCGTCGACGTGCGCGCGGTGCGCGAGGGGGCGGGCGGGCGGCTGCTCGTGGAGACCTCGGCCGGGTCCTGGTCCACGCGGGCGCTGATCAACGCGACCGGCACCTGGGACCGGCCCTTCTGGCCGCGCTACCCCGGGCAGGAGTCCTTCCGGGGCCGGCAACTGCACACCGCTCAGTACGCCGGGCCCGAGGAGTTCGCCGGGCAGCGCGTGGTCGTGGTGGGCGGCGGTGCCTCGGGGACGCAGCATCTGCTGGAGATCGCCTCGTACGCCGCTTCCACCACTTGGGTGACCAGGCGGCCCCCCGTCTTCCGTGAGGGGCCCTTCGACGAGGACGCGGGCCGGGCGGCGGTGGCGCTCGTGGAGGAACGGGTGCGGCAGGGGCTGCCGCCGAAGAGCGTGGTGTCGGTGACGGGGCTGCCGCTCAACGACGCGATCCGGGCGGGGCTGGAGTCGGGTGTGCTGGACCGGCAGCCCATGTTCGACCGGATCACGCCCGAGGGGATCGAGTGGGGCGACGGGCGGCGCGTGGCCGCGGACGTCATCCTGTGGGCAACCGGGTTCCGGCCCGCCATCGATCATCTGCGGCCGCTGCGGCTGCGGGAGGCGGGCGGTGGCATCCGGGTCGAGGGGACGCGCGCGGTCGCCGATCCGCGGGTCCACCTCGTCGGCTACGGGCCGTCTGCCAGCACCATCGGTGCCAACCGGGCGGGGCGCTCGGCCGTGCGGGACATCAGGCGGCTGCTGGCCCAGGAGGCACCGGTGGCCGCGTGACGTCCCGCCCGGTCACCCGGCCCCGGCCGCCTTCGAGGCGCTCTCCCGGGCCCGGTTGAACTCGGCGACGTTGCGCTGGTGTTCGGCGTAGTCGGCGGTGAAGCGGGTGTCGCCCGGCTTGACCGTGACGAAGTACAACCAGTCCCCGGGGGTCGGATTGATCGCGGCGGTCATCGCGACGTCGCCCGGATTGGCGATGGGCGTGGGCGGCAGGCCCATGCGCTGGTACGAGTTGTAGGGGCTGTCGATCCGGGTGTCCTTGGTGGTGGTGTTCAGTGTGGAACGGCCCAGGGCGTAGTTGATGGTGGAATCCATCTGGAGCGGCATCCCGCGCTCCAGCCGGTTGAAGACCACCCGGGCCACCTTGCCCATGTCCTCCTTGGCGGCGGCCTCCGCCTGCACGATGCTGGCGATGGTGACGGCCTGGTAGACGTTCAGTGCGTTGCGCTGGGCGCCCGCGGCGACCGGCGCGCCGGTGAACTTCTTGTTCGCCGCGTCGACCATGGCCTCCAGCAGCTTCTCCGGTGTCGGAGACTCACCGAGCGGATATGTCGCCGGGAAGAGATAGCCCTCGGGATTTCCCTCGGCGTCGTTCGGCAGCTTGAGGTCGGCCTTGGCCAGGGACTTCTTGGTGGTGCCCGCCGGCATCTCGAGCGTCTTGTCGACCGCCTCGTAGACCTGCGTCGCCCGCCAGCCCTCGGGGATCACGAGCGAGGTGGGGCGGGACTCGCCCTCCTCGTCCGTCGTCAGCAGCGGCACCGCCACGGCGGTGGCGGCCACGACGGCGCCGGCCGCGATCAGGGCGACACGGCCCCGGCGCGTCAGCCGAATCGTCCGCCTCGGGCTCCTCGGTCTCCTGGTGCTGCCGGCGCTCCTCGCGCGCCTCGCGCTTCGTCGCGGAGTGTTCGTCTGCATGCGGGCACGGTAACCCCGATTTGCACACAAACCTGGCATATCGTCATTTTGTCGGCTCCAGTCGGGCGTCTCTGCGGACCAGTGCCGCGTAGCGTCCGTCCCGCTCCAGGAGTTCCTCGTGCGTGCCCTGTTCGGCCAGGCGCCCCGAGTCGAGGACGACGATGCGGTCGGCGTCCCGGACGGTGGACAGGCGGTGGGCGATGGTGACCGTGGTGCGGTTGGCGGACAGCGCGTCGATGGCGTCCTGCACGGCGGCCTCGGTACGGGTGTCCAGCGCGCTGGTCGCCTCGTCGAGGACCAGGACGGGCGGGTCGCGCAGGATGGTCCGCGCGATGGCCAGACGTTGCTTCTCCCCGCCGGAGAATCGGTGGCCGCGCTCGCCGACCACCGTGTCGTAGCCGTCGGGCAGGGCGGCGATGTGGTCGTGGATCTGGGCCGCCCGCGCGGCCGCCTCCAGTTCGGCGTCGGTGGCGTCCGGCTTGGCGAAGCGCAGGTTCTCGGCGACCGAGGCGTGGAAGAGGTACGTCTCCTGCGAGACCACGCCGATCCCCCGGGCGAGGGTGTCGAAGTCCAGGTCGCGCACGTCGACCCCGTCGAGGGTGACACGGCCGTCCGTCGCGTCGTACAGGCGCGGCACCAGGTGGCCGAGGGTGGACTTGCCGGCGCCGGTCGGGCCGACGACGGCGAGACTGCTGCCCGCCGGGACGGTGATGTCGATGCCGTCGAGGACCGCGGAGCCCTTGCCGTCGTAGCGGAACCCGACGCCCTCGAAGCGGACCTCGCCCTTGATGTGGTCGAGGTGGACCGGCTCGTCGCGTTCGGTGATGTCGATCGGCAGGTCGAGGTACTCGAAGATGCGCTGGAAGAGCGCGAGCGACGCCTGGATCTGGACACCGGTCGACAGAAGGCTCACGGCCGGACGGAACAGGCCCTGCTGGAGCGAGACGAAGGCGACGATCGTGCCGAGGGAGACCTCCGGCCCGCCCAACTGGAGGGCGATGCCGGCGGTCCAGTAGATGACGGCCGGCATGGCGGCCATGACGATCGTGATGACGGCCATCCTCCAGCGGCCCGCCATGTTCGACCGCACCTCGAGGTCGACCAGCCCCTCGGACTCGTCCGCGAAGGCGCGGGTGAGCGAGTCCGAGCGGCCCATGGTGCGGCCGAGCAGGATGCCGCTGACGGAGAGCGACTCGGTGACCGTGGCGGCCATCGCGGCCATCTGCTTCTGACGCCGGGTGGTGATCTTCCGGCGCTCCTTGCCGACGCGGCGGCTGATCCACACGAACACCGGGAGCAGGAGCAGCGAGACGACGGTCAGGCGCCAGTCGAGGACGACCATGGCGGCGACGGTGGCGACCACGCTGGTGAGGTTGGAGACCAAGGAGGTCGCCGTGGAGGTGACGGTCGCCTGCATGCCGCCGATGTCGTTGGCGATACGGGACTGGACCTCGCCCGTGCGGGTGCGGGTGAAGAAGGCGAGGGACATCTTCTGGAGCCGGCCGTAGACGGCGGTGCGCAGGTCGTGCATGACACGCTGGCCCACGGTCGTGGAGATCAGCGTCTGCAGCACGCCGAAGACGCTGGTGAGGACGGCGCCGAGGATCATGCCGAGGGCGAGCAGGCTCAGCAGGCCGGTGCGCCCCTCGGGGATCGCGACATCCAGGATCTCCTTCAGGAGGAAGGGCGTGGCGACCGAGACGAGCGAGGCGGCGCCGACCAGCAGTCCGACGACCGCGAGGCGGCCCCGGTAGGGGCGGAACAGCTTCAGGATGCGTCGCACCTGCCGGGGCTGTTCCTCGGCGTCGGCGGGTGCGGTCCAGGTGGACGCGCGATCGGGTTGCATGGGCTCCTACGGGTGTGTCGGCAGTGGGAGGGCCGGCGGATCCCTCGGACCGCCGGCCTTGCGGAGCATAGGTCATTGTTACCTATACTCACAATGAATATCGTCCTGATATTGTTCCCGCATGACCGCCTGCGATCCCGACGGCCTGCTCGCCGAGCAGTTGCTGCGGCTCACCCGCCGGGTGCACCGCATCCAGAAGCGCCACCTGGAGCACCGCGCCCTCGGCATCACTCCGGCCCAGTCCCGGCTGCTGCGCACCCTGGCGCACTACGGTTCGCCGCCCCGCATGGCCGACCTGGCCGAGCGCCTCGAGGTGGTTCCCCGGGCGGTGACGACGCTGGTCGACGGGCTGGAGGCGGCCGGGAAGGTGCGGCGTGCCCCGGATCCGGCCAATCGCAGGGTCATCCGGATCGAACTCACCGACGACGGACGCACCGCCCTGAGCGAACTGCGCGGCGCCCGCCGAGCGGCGGCGGAGGAGATCCTGGCACCGCTGTCGGACGAGCAGCGCGCGGTGCTCGGCGGTCTGCTGGACACGCTGGTCGACGGCCCCGGCTGCGGACCGGACCGGAGCGCCACCGGGAGCTGAGGCGGTCCCGGACGCTGTCAGGCCTTCAGCCGTGCCTTGTCCCCCATCACCACCACGGGACGTGCGTCCGGATCCAGCGTGCGCAGCAGGTACTCCATCGCCGGCTTGGGCAGGCTGACACAGGCCGACGTGCCGCTCCCGTGGTCCATGTGCAGCCAGATCCCGCCACCCTTGGACGCGCCCCGGGGACGGGTCGGGTCGTTCGGCGAGGTGCCCTTGACGCGGTTGTAGTCGATGGCGATCACGTAGTCGAAGTCGTGCCAGTACGACTTCGCCCACCATCTCGGCGCCGCGAAGGACGCGGAACGGGTGTACGGCAGCCCGGTACCCGGGGCGGGATCCGGGTCCGGGAGTACTCCGCCGGCATCGCTCAGCGTGAAGACGCCTACGGGGCTGCGCTTGTCGTTCTCGCGGTGGTCGGTCGTCCACCCCTTCGTGCCGTTGTGCGCGGCCCAACTGCGGGCGCGGTGCCAGGCGGAGCCCTGCTTCGTGTAGAGCACCACGGTGGCGTCGGCGGAGTCCGGGCCGTCGCCGTACACCGCCACGACCTGCCGGGAACCGGCCGGCACCAGCCGCTGGTACCGGTCGCCGACGCCGGGGAGCCGTGTCGGGTCGGCCGTGGCACTCGCGTGCCCGGCCCCGTCGGCCGGCCGGCTCCCCCGGGCCTCCGCGCCGCCCCCGGAGGGGCCGCCGCAGCCGGCCAGCGCCGCCACCGTCAGGGATCCCAGGGCCGCCATCGCGACCGCCGCACGCCGTGCGCCACCACTTCCCATCGGTCCATGGTCGCACTCGCGTCCCCAACGCCCGGCGCGAGTACTGCGGAAGCAGCCTGATCCGTTCCCCACCGCGGAAAACCGCTTGATTTTGGGCATGCCGCGACGCGAACCTTTCACGGTTTGCAGCCTCTCGATGCCGTGTGGCAACGGCACCCCCTGACACGAGCCACTGGGACGTCATGCAGATCCAAGACCTTCCGTATCCCGACCCGGGTGTGCCGGACGCACGCTCGGGCTCCCGCTTCCTGTGGTGGCTGTTCCGCAACCAGCTGGGCGGCCAACTCAAGTCACTGGCCTGGGGCATGCTGCACTTCGCCTCCGTCTCCGCCCTGCCCTTCTGCGTCGGGCTCGCCATCCAGGCCGTCGTCGACCGGTCCGGCAGCCGGCTCGCCCTCGCGGGCGGCCTCATGGCGCTGTGCTGCGCCGGCAACGCGCTCGGCGACACCTTCCTGCACCGCGCCGCCGTCACCAACTGGATCACCTCCGCGGCCCGAGTCCAGCAACTCCTCGCCCGCAAGGCCGCGCTGCTCGGTTCGGCACTGACCCGGCGCGTCGCGGCCGGCGAGGTCGTGGCCGTGTCCACCGGCGACGTCGAGAAGATCGGCTGGTTCGTGGAGGCCGTCTCCCGCTTCACCGCGGCCGCGCTCACCATCGTGCTGGTCTGCGTGGCGCTCGTCGTCTACCAGCCGGCCCTCGGCGTCGTCGTGATCCTGGGCCTGCCGGTGCTGGCCCTCGCGGTACTGCCCCTCCTGCCCCGGGCCACTCGGCGGGCCGACGTCCAGCGCGAGAAGGCCGGCCGGGCCACCGAACTCGCCTCCGACACCGTCGCTGGCCTGCGTGTGCTGCGCGGCATCGGCGGGGAGGCACTCTTCCTCGACCGCTACCGGAGCGCCTCCCAGGAGGTGCGTCACGCGGCCGTGCGCAGCGCGCGCATGTGGTCCCTGATCTCCGCGATCCAGGTGCTGCTGCCGGGCCTGCTGCTGATCGCGGTGGTCTGGCACGGCGTCCACCTGGCCCGCGAGGGCCGCATCGGCATCGGCGAACTCGTCACCGTCTACAGCTCCGTCATGCTCCTCACCTACCCTCTGCGGCACTTCGAGGAGATCGCCATGGCGTACTCCTTCTCCAAGCCCTCGGCCAAGCGGGCCGCCCGGGTGCTGGCGCTGGAACGGGCCACGGACACCGCGGGGACGCGCACCGCCGAGACCCCGACCGGCGATCTGTACGACCCCGCCACTGGTCTCCTCGCCCCGTCGGGCCGGTTCACCGCCGTGGTGTGCGGCGACCCGGACACGGCCGGACGTCTGGCGGAACGACTCGGCGGACACCCCTCGGAGGACGGCACGTCGGCGCTGCTGGGCGGGGTGCCGCTCGACGAGCTGCCCCTCGGATCCGCCC
This sequence comes from Streptomyces sp. NPDC058985, assembly GCF_042740985.1. Taxonomy (NCBI): domain Bacteria; kingdom Bacillati; phylum Actinomycetota; class Actinomycetes; order Kitasatosporales; family Streptomycetaceae; genus Streptomyces; species Streptomyces sp. NPDC058985. The sequence goes on from NZ_JBHYJX010000008.1 coordinate 182,116, forward strand.
GCACGGCCGTCCTGGTGCAGGACAAGGACCCGGTGCTGCTCTCCGGCACCCTCCGCGAACTGCTCGACGTACCCGCCTCCGGCGCGGTGAGCGCGGAGGACGCGCTGGCCGCCGCCCAGTGCGGCGACGTGCTGGCCGCGCTCGCGCAGGGCTCGCTCGATGTGAAGGATCCCATGGACACTCGCATCACCGAGCGGGGCCGCTCGCTGTCGGGCGGCCAGCGCCAGCGGCTCGCCCTGGCCCGGTCCCTGGTCACGGACCCGGGAGCGCTCGTCCTGGACGAACCGACCTCCGCCGTGGACTCGCACACCGAGGCACGGATCGCGGAGGGCGTACGGGCGCTGCGCGCGGGGCGCACCACGGTGGTGTTCACCTCGTCGCCCCTGCTGCTGGACCGCGCGGACCGGACCGTGTTCCTGCACGAGGGCGAGGTCGCCGCGACCGGCACGCACCGGGACCTGCTGCACACCGAGCCGCGGTACCGGGCGGTGGTGACCCGCGAGACCGACGAGGAGACGACAGCCCGCACGGACGTGACCGCGGTCGGCGGGCGCAAGGCCGGCGGCCGCCCGGCGAAGACCCCGGACGACGACGTCCTGGGCGCTGACGACGTACTGCGCCACGACGGCGACGTACTGCACCGACTGGAAGAGATCGAGGAGAAGGCATGATCGGCGTCGCACCACCGTCGTACGACCCGGCGGCCCCCACGACGGCGAACACCCTCCCCGTCGGCGCTCCCGCGACCGTCCGCGCCTACACGGGCGAACTGCTGCGCCGGCACCGCCGGGCGTTCCTGCTCCTCGTCACGGTCAACACCGTCGCCGTGATCGCCTCGATGGCAGGCCCCTACCTGCTGGGCGGGCTCGTGGAACGGGTGTCGGACGGCGCCCGTGAGCTGCATCTCGGCCTCACCGCCACGTTCTTCGTGCTCGCGCTCGCCGTGCAGGCGCTGTTCGTCCGCGAGGTGCGGCTGCGCGGGGCCATGCTCGGCGAACGGATGCTGGCCGATCTGCGCGAGGACTTCCTCGTGCGGTCGGTCGGACTGCCGCCCGGCGTGCTGGAACGGGCCGGTACCGGGGACCTGCTCTCCCGGATCACCACGGACATCGACCGGCTCGCCAACGCCATGCGCGAGGCGGTGCCACAGCTGGCGATCGGTGCCGTGTGGGTGGTGCTGCTGCTCGGCGGACTGGTGGTCACCGCTCCGCCGCTGGCACCGGTGGTGCTGATCGCGGTGCCGCTTCTGGTGATCGGCTGCCGCTGGTACTTCCGGCGGGCACCCTCCGCCTACCGGTCCGAGGCCGCCGGGTACGCCGCGGTGGCCGCCGCGCTCGCCGAGACGGTGGACGCCGGACGCACCGTCGAGGCGCACCGTCTGGACGCCCGGCGCATCGAGCTGTCGGAGCAGCGGATCAGGGAGTGGACGGCTTGGGAGCGCTACACGCTCTGGCTGCGTTCGGTGCTCTTCCCGGTCATCAACGTCACCCATGTGACCGTGCTCGCCTCCGTCCTGCTGATCGGCGGTGTGTTCGTCCTGCAGGGCTGGATCGGGGTAGGGCAGATGACTACGGCCGCCCTGATCGCGCAGATGCTGGTCGACCCGGTCGGCCTCATCCTGCGCTGGTACGACGAGCTCCAGGTGGCCCAGGTCTCCCTGGCACGGCTGGTGGGCGTGCGGGACATCGAGCCGGACGCCGGTGACGGCACCCTGTCCCCCGAGGGACGGGACGTGCACGCCGACCGCGTGCACTTCGGCTACGTCGAGGGCGTGGACGTCCTGCGCAAGGTGTCGCTGGAGGTCGCCCCCGGCACGAGGCTCGCCCTGGTCGGGCCCTCGGGCGCCGGCAAATCCACGCTGGGCAGACTGCTCGCCGGCATCTACGGTCCTCGTGACGGCCGGATCACCCTGGGTGGCGCCGAACTGTCCCGGATGTCCGCGGAGCGGGTCCGTTCCCACGTCGCCCTCGTCAACCAGGAGCACCACGTGTTCGTGGGCTCCCTGCGGGACAACCTCCGGCTTGCCAGAACCGGCGCCACCGACGCCGAGCTGTGGGCGGCGCTGGGCGCGGTCGACGCGGACGCCTGGTCCCGCGCGCTCGACGACGGCCTGGACACCGAGGTCGGCTCGGGAGGCTTCGCTCTCACTCCCGCGCAGGCCCAGCAGATCGCCCTGGCCCGGCTGGTGCTGGCCGACCCGCACACCTTGGTCCTGGACGAGGCGACGTCGCTGCTCGACCCGCGGGCCGCGCGCCATCTCGAACGGTCCCTGGCCCGGGTCCTGGACGGTCGCACGGTGATCGCGATCGCCCACCGGCTGCACACCGCCCATGACGCGGACGTCATCGCCGTGGTCGAGAGCGGCAGGATCAGCGAGCTGGGCAGCCACGACGAGCTGGTGGCGGCGGACGGCGCCTACGCGGCACTGTGGCGGTCCTGGCACGGGTGAGCCCGCGGCGCCCTCCGGGAGTGGGGGCGGATTCGGAATCGGGTTCGAATGCGACCGGGCACGGGCATCGCTCCCGCCCGGTCGGCCCCCGGCGGTGCCGGTACACAGCCCCTCGGTGCCGGACGGCAGGCCTTCGGTGCTTGAGGGCCGCCCATCGGCCCTGGACGGCGGCTCACCCGTGCCGGACCAGGCGGGCGCGGGCCGGGCCGAAGCGGGGGTGCCGGACTGAGCGGCGATGCGGCGAGGAACGGGGTGGACAGGGAGGACGGGCACCCGGGCGGGGCCCGTGCCGTTGCGCGCTCCCGAACCGGAGTGGAAGGCTGGAGGTAGGCACCGGCTCGAGGTGAGCCCGGGGACCATGCGGTTCCGCGACGGGCGAAACCTGTGCCCCGTGCAGCGGCGGCCCGCCGCGGCGCGCGGCGAGAAGGGGCCGGTCCCCACCCCCTGGAGGTACCCGTGAACAGCGCCGACGGATGGGGAGACGACGTCTACCAGCCGGACGGATCGGAGCAGCGGGAGGACACCGGGCTGCTCGACAGCGAGGACACGCTCGAGAACGACGGTGTGGGCGATCCCCTCGATCGCGGCTGGTCCCCGCCGGAGCGCCCCTGGGCGGTGGAACACACCGGCGTGACGGCGGCCGAACGTCACGAGGGCGAGTCCCTCGACCAGCGGCTCGCCGAGGAGCGGCCCGACGTGCTCGCGCCCGAGGGCGACGGGCTGGGGGACGCCGACGGCACCGACGGAGAACTGCTGGACGGCGAGGTGGGCGCCGACCGTTCCGGCCGGCTCGTGGCACCCGACGAGGGGGCGCACGAGGACGAGGAGCCGGCGCTGGTGGCCCTGGACGTGGGCATCGACGGCGCGGCCGCCTCCGCCGAGGAGGCCGCGATGCACGTCGTCGACGAGGACTCGCTGCCCGGCTGACACCCCCCGCGGCGGCACATCCGCGCCGTCCGTTCCATGATCCGCGCGGCACGAGGAGCAGCCATGCAGCAGGACAAGCATCCCGAGTACCGGCCCGTGGTCTTCCGCGACCGCAGTGCCGGCTACGCCTTCCTGACCCGGTCCACCGCGACCAGCGACCAGACCATCTCGTGGGACGACGGGGAGACCTACCCGGTGGTGGAGGTGGAGATCTCCTCGGAGAGCCACCCCTTCTACACGGGCAAGGCGCGAACTGTGGACTCGGAGGGGCGGGTGGCCCGCTTCGAGCGGCGCTACGGTGGCGAGGGCCACGACGAGGGGCAGGGCGCCGGGGCCTCCGGCTGAGGTGCCAGGGCCCGCTTCCCTCAGATGAAGTTGAGCGCCGACGCGCAGCCCACTCCTCCGAGCAGCATGAACGCCGGCATGAGTACCTTCAGCTCCACCCAGCTCCCCGCCCGGAACCGCATCGGCTTCGGCGGCCCGACCGGATACCAGCGCTTCCGGCCCACCGGTATCGGCCAGAGTATGGGGCAGCCCGAGACGGTCAGCGCGTCCCCGATGTCGTGCACCAGCGCGCCGAGGACGACCGGCAGCCCCAGCCACAGGTACTCCTGGCCAGGCGCGGTGAACAGCCAGTCCGCGCCGCCGTCCGGCTTGTCCAGTATCCCGGCGATGATCCACGCGCTCGTCCCGGCCAGCAGCCAGACCAGCACGTCGCTGCTGGAGCCCCGGGTGGCCCGCCACAGCAGGCCCTCGATGGCCAGCACCATGTGCACGAAGAGGATCGCCAGGAGCGCCCAGCGGCCACCCGTGATGGCCAGCACCGACGTGCCCGCGCCGATCAGGACGGCCCACAGCCAGGTGTGTGTGAGGGTGCGGTGCCCGCCCGAGCGGCGCGGGTCGGCCGGCTTCTTCGTGGCCTTGTAGACGGCGTACGACAGCTTGTCCACGATCTCGCACAGCCCCCGGGAGAGCGGCCCGAAGGCCCGGGAGATGGTGGCCGCCTTGTGGTCGAGGTCCGGGGCCAGCGCCGCGCCCGCACAGATCAGGGCCCCCGCGAGCAGCACCGGCCACGGCATCGGGTGTCCCGCGGCGGCGGCCGCCGCTCCGACGCCGAGCCATGCCGCGGCGCCCGAGAGTGAGTGTGCTGGTCCCATCATCGCCGTTGCCCGCCCCATTCCTCGTGTGCCGCTGTGCAGTTGTCCGGGTCCACTGATGCCTCGTCGGCGACCCAGCGTAGCGTTCGTGATCTTCATGCGGACAGCCGATTCCCCCATCACGACGCGAGGCAGGCAAGATGGGGGCGTGACCCTCATCGATCAGCTGCCGCGGACCGCCGACCCCGATGCCCTGTACGAAGCCTTCGAGGCGTGGGCCCAGGAGCGCGGTCTCACGCTCTACCCCCATCAGGAGGAGGCGCTGATCGAGGTGGTCTCCGGGGCGAACGTGATCGTGTCGACGCCCACCGGATCCGGCAAGAGCATGATCGCGGCGGGTGCCCACTTCGCGGCCCTGGCGCGGGACGAGGTCACCTTCTACACGGCTCCGATCAAGGCGCTGGTGTCGGAGAAGTTCTTCGAGCTGTGCAAGATCTTCGGTACCGAGAACGTCGGCATGCTGACCGGCGACGCGTCCGTGAACGCGGACGCGCCCGTCATCTGCTGCACCGCCGAGGTCCTGGCGTCGATCGCGCTGCGCGACGGGAAGCACGCGGACATCGGCCAGGTCGTCATGGACGAGTTCCACTTCTACGCGGAGCCGGACCGCGGCTGGGCCTGGCAGATTCCGCTGCTGGAACTGGAGCAGGCCCAGTTCGTCTTGATGTCGGCGACGCTCGGCGACGTCTCGTTCTTCGAGAAGGACCTGGCCCGCCGCACCGGCCGGCCCACCGCGGTGGTCCGCTCGGCCACCCGCCCGGTGCCGCTCTCCTACGAGTACCGCTACACGCCGCTGACCGAGACGCTCACCGATCTGCTGGCCGCCCGGCAGGCGCCCGTCTACATCGTGCACTTCACACAGGCGCAGGCCGTGGAGCGGGCGCAGGCGCTGATGAGCATCAACATGTGCACGCGTGAGGAGAAGGAACGGATCGCCGACCTGATCGGCAACTTCCGCTTCACCACGAAGTTCGGCCGCAACCTCTCCCGCTACGTCCGGCACGGCATCGGCGTCCACCACGCCGGCATGCTGCCCAAGTACCGGCGGCTGGTGGAGAAGCTTGCGCAGGCCGGTCTGCTCAAGGTGATCTGCGGGACGGACACCCTGGGTGTAGGCGTCAACGTCCCCATCCGGACGGTGCTGTTCACGGCGCTGACCAAGTACGACGGCACCCGGGTGCGCACGCTGCGGGCCCGGGAGTTCCACCAGATCGCGGGCCGGGCGGGCCGTGCCGGGTTCGACACGGAGGGTTTCGTCGTCGCCCAGGCCCCGGAGCACGTCGTCGAGAACGAGAAGGCGCTCGCCAAGGCCGGCGAGGACCCGAAGAAGCGGCGGAAGGTCGTCCGCAAGAAGGCTCCCGAGGGCTTCGTGGCCTGGTCGGAGAGCACGTTCGACAAGCTCATCGGCTCCGATCCGGAGCCGCTGACGTCCCGGTTCCGGGTCACGCACACCATGCTGCTGTCGGTGATCGCCCGCCCGGGCGACGCCTTCGCCGCGATGCGGCACCTGCTGGAGGACAACCACGAGCCGCGCAAGCAGCAGCTGAGGCACATCCGGCGGGCCATCGCCATCTACCGCTCGCTGCTGGACGGCGGCATCGTCGAGAAGCTCGACCGGCCGGACGCCGAGGGGCGCGACGTGCGCCTCACCGTGGATCTCCAGCAGGACTTCGCGCTGAACCAGCCGCTGTCCACGTTCGCCCTGGCGGCCTTCGAGCTGCTGGACCCGGAATCGCCGTCGTACGCGCTGGACATGGTGTCCGTCGTGGAGTCCACGTTGGACGACCCGCGGCAGATCCTCGCCGCCCAGCAGAACAAGGCGCGCGGTGAGGCCGTGGCCGCGATGAAGGCCGACGGTGTCGAGTACGAGGAGCGCATGGAGCGCCTCCAGGACATCACGTACCCGAAGCCTCTGGAGGAGCTGCTCTTCCACGCCTACGACACGTACCGCAGGAGCCACCCCTGGGTCGGTGACCATCCGCTGTCGCCCAAGTCGGTCATCCGTGACATGTACGAGCGGGCGCTGACGTTCACGGAGCAGGTCTCCCACTACGAACTGGCCCGCACCGAGGGCATCGTGCTGCGTTACCTGGCGAGCGCCTACAAGGCCCTGGACCACACCGTCCCGGACGACCTGAAGTCCGAGGACCTTCAGGACCTGATCGAGTGGCTCGGCGAGATGGTGCGCCAGGTCGACTCCAGCCTGCTGGACGAGTGGGAGCAACTCGCCAACCCGGAGGAGATGACCGCCGAGGAGGCACAGGAGAAGGCCGATCAGGTGCGGCCGGTCACCGCCAACGCGCGGGCCTTCCGGGTCCTGGTCCGCAACGCCATGTTCCGCCGGGTCGAACTCGCCGCCCTCGACCATGTCGACGAGCTGGGCGAGATGGACGCGGAGGCGGGCTGGGACGCGGACGCGTGGGGCGAGGCGATGGACAAGTACTGGGACGAGTACGACGACCTCGGCACCGGTCCCGACGCCCGCGGCCCGAAGCTGCTGGTGATCGAGGAGGAGCCGCAGAACGGTCTGTGGCGCGTGCGGCAGATCTTCGACGACCCGAATGACGACCACGACTGGGGCATCAGCGCTCAGGTCGACCTCACGGCCTCCGACGCGGAGGGCCGGGCTGTCGTCCGCGTCACCGATGTCGGCCAGCTGTGAGCACAGGAGAACCCCGCCCATGACGAATCCGGCCGAGAGCCTCGTCGCCCTGCTCGACCTGGAGCAGATCGAGGTCAACATCTTCCGTGGCCGCAGCCCCGAGGAGTCGCTGCAGCGGGTCTTCGGCGGACAGGTGGCGGGCCAGGCGCTGGTCGCCGCCGGCCGCACCACGGACGGCGACCGCCCGGTGCACTCGCTGCACGCGTACTTCCTGCGTCCCGGACGTCCGGGCGTGCCGATCGTGTACCAGGTCGAACGGGACAGGGACGGACGGTCCTTCACGACCCGGCGGGTCACCGCGGTACAGCAGGGCCGCACGATCTTCACGCTCACCGCCTCCTTTCACAAGCCTGAACAGGGGAGTTTCGAGCACCAGCTGCCGCCGGCCCGCGAGGTCCCGCACCCGGAGTCGCTGCCGACGGTGGCCGACGAGGTGCGGGAGCACTTGGGCGCGCTGCCCGAGCAGTTGGAGCGGATGGCCCGCCGTCAGCCCTTCGACATCCGCTACGTCGACCGGCTGCGGTGGAGCGCCGAGGAGGTCAAGGGCGCCGAGCCGCGCAGTGCGGTGTGGATGCGGGCGGTCGGGCGGCTCGGCGACGATCCGCTCGTACACACCTGCGCACTGACCTACGCCAGCGACATGACCCTGCTGGACGCCGTACGCATCCCGGTGGAACCGCTGTGGGGTCCCAGGGGCTTCGACATGGCGTCGCTGGACCACGCCATGTGGTTCCACCGGCCGTTCCGCGCGGACGAGTGGTTCCTGTACGACCAGGAGTCGCCGATCGCGACCGGCGGACGGGGCCTGGCGCGCGGGCGGATCTACGACACCGAGGGACGCATGCTGGTGTCCGTAGTCCAGGAGGGGCTCTTCCGGGCCCTTTAGGTCACCGGGCAGGCCACGGGGTCAGGCGTCTCTTCGCCACAGCCTGCCGAGCAGACCGCGCAGCCTCCTGGGCTCCTCGGTGTCGTCCGGCGTGGGCTCCGGTTGCTGCGGGGCAGGAGCGGTGCGAAGGGCCGGTCCGGGCGCGGGGCGCTGCTCGCGGGCGGCTGCCACCGCGTCCGCCAGGTCCGCGCGCAACCAGTCGATCTCGTCCGGGTCCACCGCCGTCATGATTTCCTCGGCGAGTTGTGCGGCGGGGGACCCGGGCGAGCCGTGAGCCGGCCGCACGGGGTGGAACCGGCGCAGGTACGAACGCTCGTAGGGATCCTTGACGACCGCGGCGACCTCGGTGGTGTCGAGCAGGGACGCCACGGCCGCCGCACGGGCCCAGGGGTCGTCGGCCTGGCGGAGCAGGAAACCCAGGTGCCGCCCCCTCCAGTTGCGGGGGCGCAGGTCCAGCCCCTCCCCCAGCTGGCCTCGCAGTCCCTCGGGCGTGCGGCCCTTGAGAAGTGCGACGTTCCGCTCGTCGGCGGCGAAATGCCGCAGTTCGTCGGCGAGGTACAACCAGACGACGGCTCGATACCGGTTGACGTAGAACTTCACGGGGACCAGCAGCCCCAGCCGTGCGAGGCGGGTGAAGCGGACCTTGGTCACGTCCATGAGGGCCGCACCCTCCGTGGTCCCCAAGGTCCGGACGCCCGCCCTCAGGGTCTCGGGGAAACCCTCCGCCGCCCGGATCCGCTCGATCTCGTCGCGGGTGACGCGCCCGCCGCCTCCTACGTCGTCGGGCACGGTGCGGATGCGGCCGAGGTGGACGGCGAGGTCGAACTCGCTTCGTTTGAGGCCCAGTACTCGCGCCGCACGCCCTGGCGTGAGAGGGGCGTCCCGGGTACTGCCGGTCTGCTCGGTGGCCGCTGAGAATGCGCGCGTGACGGTGCTGCCGGACATGCTCGTCTCCCCCGTGGAGTGTTCGGCCGGCACCGTGCGTGCCCGCCTGACACGAAAAACCGTAGCCGCTGCGACGGCATCCGCGTCCGGCCTGTGGAAAACTCCGCCGCCCACCCCACGACGGTGTTGGATGTGCAGGTCAGAGGTCTGTGGGCGATATTCGTCCCGGCTGCCGTGCGTCGACGTCGAGGTGCTCGCCGACCCGGTTCACGAGCAGAGTCATCTCGTACGCGATCTGCCCGATGTCGACCTCGGCCCCGCTGAGCACGCACAGGCAGCTGCCCGAGCCCGCCGCCGTCACGAACAGCACGGCGTCGTCGAACTCGACCATCGTCTGCCGTACCTGGCCGGCACCGAAGTGCCGGCCCGAGCCCTTGGCCAGACTGTGCAGCCCGGACGAGACGGCCGCGAGGTGTTCGGCGTCCTCGCGTCGCAGTCCCGTACTGGCTCCGGTCACCAGGCCGTCGTTGGACAGGACCAGCGCATGCCGGACGTGCTCGACGCGCGCGGTCAGGTCGTCCAGCAGCCAGCCGAGTCCCTGGTTCTGCACCATTGATCCGAACTCCCCGTGTCGTCCCCGTATGCCTTGCCTCCCCCTGGCCGGGGGATCTGTCCGCCAGCCTTCCCCACGCCAGTGCTCCGGGCAAGGAGGATGGGGTGCATGGCACAGAAGATGACCGATGAGGAATGGCGGGCGTTCGTCTCGGACGGCACCCGGACCGGAAAGCTCTCGACCGTCCGGGCGGACGGCAGTCCGCATGTGGCGCCGATCTGGTTCCTCCTGGACGGGGACGACATCGTGTTCAACACCGGCAAGAACACGGTGAAGGGGCGCAATCTGGCCCGCGACGGCAGGATCGCCCTGTGCGTGGACGACGACCGGCCGCCGTTCCATTTCGTGGTGCTGCAGGGACGTGCCCGGATCTCGGAGGACCTCGACGAACTCCGGCACTGGGCGGGCCGCATCGGGGCGCGCTACATGGGTGAGGAACGTGCCGATGAGTTCGGGGCGCGCAACGGCGTCCCGGGCGAACTCCTCGTCCGTGTCGCCGTGGACAAGGTCCTCGCCCAGAAGTCCGTCGCGGACTGAGGGCGCGGGCTGAGGCACGTCAGCGCACGGAGTCGAGCAGCCGGGCGGTGTGCATCCGCCCGGCGTACTCGACGAGGCGGATCAGGACCTCCTTGCCCGAGTCGCGGTCCCGGGCGTCGCACAGCACCACGGGTGTTCCGGAGTCCAGGTCGAGGGCGCGCAGTACGTCCTGGGCCTCGTGCCGGCGTGCTCCGGTGAAGCAGTTGACGGCCACCACGAACGGGATGTGCCGGTGCTCGAAGTAGTCGACCGCCGGGAAGCAGTCCGCCAGCCGCCGGGTGTCCGCGAGGACGACGGCCCCGAGCGCGCCCTGCGACAACTCGTCCCAGAGAAACCAGAAGCGGTCCTGCCCCGGTGTGCCGAAGAGGTAGAGGGAGAGACCGGACCGGATGGTGATCCGCCCGAAGTCCATCGCGACGGTGGTGGTGACCTTGCGGTCGATGCCACCGGTGTCGTCCACCAACCGACCGGCCTCGCTGAGCAGTTCTTCCGTGCGCAGCGGCCTGATCTCGCTGACCGCGCCCACCAGGGTGGTCTTGCCCACGCCGAACCCTCCGGCGACGAGGATCTTCAGCGCCAGCGCGGCCGACTCGCCGTCCGTGGCATCTGAGTGTGCGGCATGTTCGGCGTGTTCGGCGTGTTCGGCGTGTTCGGAGACCATTGATCACTTCTCTCGGTCCGGGTGGTCGTACGCGTGCGTGCCGGTCATGGTCCTCGGCCTTCTCTACAGTGCGCGCAGTCCGTCGATCACTTCGCGCAGAATCCGTTCGTCGGGCAACTGGGCCGGCGGCACCGGACGGCTGACGGTCACGCAGCCCACTTCCACCAGGTCCCCGAGGAGCACCCTGACGACTCCCACGGGGAGATCGGCGTCCGCCGCGAGTTCGGCGACCGACTGGGTCTCGGTGCGGCACAGCTCGAGCAGCGTGCGGTGTTCCGGTCCGAGCACGGTGACGTCGCTGCCCGGCGCGCCCGGGACCCGCGTCACGAGGGCGATGAGGTCGAAGCGTACGCCCGTGGGTCCGGGCCTGGTGCGCCCGCCGGTCATCGCGTAGGGGCGGACCAGGGGCCCCGCCTCGTTGTCGTACCACTGGCTGCCCGGCTGTTCCCGGCCGCCGTCCGTGCTCTCGTCGGTCATCCGTGCGGCCCTTCCGGGTCATCCGCCGAAGGGTGGCCGTGCGACGGCGCGCGGCGCGGTGTGGAGGTGCTCGCCGACGCGTCTGACCAGCCGCGCCATCTCGTAGGCCACGAGGCCGATGTCGGCACTCACGGCGGTGAGGACGGCCAGGCAGGAGCCGTCGCCCGCGGCGGCCACGAACAGGAAGCCGTCGTCCATCTCGACCATGGTCTGGCGCACGCCCCCGGCGCCGAAGTGACGGCCCGCGCCCTTGGCCAGGCTGTGAAAACCGGAGGCGACCGCGGCCAGGTGTTCGGCGTCCTCCCGCCCCAGGCCGGCCGACGCGCCCACGGCGAGCCCGTCGTTCGACAGCACGACGGCATGCCGTACTTCGTGAACGCAGCCGACCAGGTCGTCCAGCAGCCAGTCGAGTTCGCGGGTCCGCCGGGCGGTCCCCGTGCCGGGGTCGTGGATCATGCGAGGTCTCCTTCGCTGCTGTGGCCGGCCTGCGGGGCCGGCTGCTCCGCGTGGCCGGGCCGGCGTCCACCCCCGCGGGTCCAGCCGTCGCGGTAGGCGGTCATGCGGTCCCGCACCGCTTGGGGTGTGCGCTCTTCGTCGCCGCGCGACTGGGGCGGGCGAGCGGGTTCCGCGGGGCGCCCGTCCCGCAGTTGGGGTGCGAGGCTGGCCTGGCGTACCCGCCGGGGCAGGTTGTCGGACTCCGCGGCCGGGTCCGGTGTGAAGTCTCCGAAGCCGTCGCCGTCAGTGTCGTCGGCGGAGTCGTCCGGGACGTCGGGGGATCGGTGCAGTCGCAAGGCGGGGGCTCCTGGGGGCCGGTTCGGAGCCGTCGTCTCCACGGTCACCGGTGCGGCGGACGTCAGTGCCGGGCGGCCGGACGGCGCGGGCACGGTCTCCCGGTGCGCGGCGGCGTGCGGCACGCGCGTGTACAGGCGCTCCGCTGGCGGGGCCGCCTCGTGTGCCGCCCCTGGGGAGCGTTCCGCGGTTCCGCTGTGCAGGAGCGCGGTGGGCAACAGGACGACGGCCGTGGTACCGCCGTAGGGAGAGGTCTTGAGGTGGACTTTGATGTCCTGTCGGGCGGCGAGGCGGCTGACGACGAAGAGGCCGAGCCGGTCGCTGTCGAACAGGTCGAGTGCCTCGGAGCGGGTGATGCGGTCGTTGGCCTCGGCGAGACTGTCCTTGCCCATGCCGAGGCCGCGGTCCTCGACCTCGATCGCATAGCCGTTGCCGACGGGTTCTCCGGTGACACGCACGCGCGTGTGGGGCGGGGAGAACTGCGCGGCGTTCTCGATGATCTCGGCCAAGAGGTGCGTGAGGTCGGCGACGGCCGCGCCGACGACGGACGCCTCGGGGAGCTGCCGTACCTCCACGCGCGCGTAGTCCTCCACTTCGGAGACGGCCGCACGGACCACGTCGGTGAGGGAGACCGGCATGCGCCAGGCCCGTCCGGGCGCCGCGCCGGAGAGGATGATCAGGCTCTCGGCGTGGCGCCGCATGCGGGTGGTGAGGTGGTCGAGGCGGAAGAGGTCGTTCAGTTCGTTCGGGTCGTCGGAGCGGCGTTCCATGCTGTCCAGGAGGCTCAGTTGGCGGTGGACGAGGACCTGGCTGCGGCGGGCGAGGTTCACGAAGACGCCGGAGATGCCGCTGGCGAGTTCGGCGCGTTCCACCGCGGCCCGCAGCGCCGCCCGGTGCACGGTGCCCAGGGCTTCGGCGACCTGGCCGGCCTCGTCCTCGGCAGCCGGTTCGGGTGGCGCCTCGGACCGGATGTCGATCTCCTCCCCCGCACGCAGTCTGCGCATGGCTTCCGGGAGCTTGTGCCGGGCGATCTCCAGGGCGCTGTTGCGCAGGCTCACCAGCTCGACCACCAGGCCACGGCCGATGCGGACGGAGATGACGAGCGAGGCGACGACGGCGAGAAGTCCGAGGAGGACCGCGGCCCCGGCCGGGGTGAGCGCACCGCGGGTGAACGGATCGGCCCGGTCGGCCACTCCCCGCGCGGCGTCCCGCTCCAGCGTCCGCATGCCGTCCCGTAGGCGCGCGTGGGCCCCGTCCCAGGCGGCGAGGGGTGCCGCCACCTCGACCGGACGGTCCTGAGCCGAGGAGTCCAGCAGGCCGTCCTCGGCCTTGCCCACGGTCGTATAGGCGGCGTCGCGGGCGAGGTCCTGCCAGGCCGCGCGTTCGGAACCGCGCAGGTCGGTGACGGCGGACTCGGTGAGACTCCGTCGTGTGTCGACGGCGCCGGTGAACAGGCGCAGCCGCTCGCCGTCGAGGCGGCCGGCGAGGCGAGCGGCGGCGAGCAGGGTGTTCTCCTGGGCCAGGGCCTCGCCCGCGCGGGCGAACTCGACCAGCACGCGCGCGTCGGAGCCCAGGTCCGCGTCCTGGATCCCGCTCAGCGCGCCGCCCACGCGGAAGGCGGCCGAGATGGCCGTCGTGTACCGGCGGTAGGTCTCCTCCCAGGCGGTGCGGCGGTCCAGGACGGCGGTTCGCAGCGGTCCCAGCCGTTCGGCGCCGGTCACGAACGCGTCGAGCCGCCGTGCCACTCCGGCGGGCAGTTCCTCGCCGTCGGCGACCGTGTGGCGGTCGCCGAGCCGCAGCTTCGCCACGGCGCGGTCCGTGCGCTCGGACAGTTCCCGGTAGTCGGCGTCCGGCACCGCCGACGGGTCGGTGGCGTGGCGCACGGCCGCGAGGCGCTCGGCCTGCAGGGCGGCCACGGCCGCGCTGACGGGGGCCCGGACGCCGGCGTCCACGCGCTGCACCTGCCTCAGCCGGGAGATGTCCTGGGCGGTGGTGACGGTGGCGTACGCCCACAGGGCCAGCAGGGAGACGACGGGCACCATCAGCAGGCAGACGATCCTGGCGCGCACGGTCCGGGGCTGGACTCGCCCGCGCCACGCGCGCGTGGCAGCCGATTCGGGTGCCTCGCCCGTGGGCTCCACCGGGCCCTCGTCGGCAGGTGGTCCGGCGTGCGCGCGACGACCGCGCGTGGGTGGCCGGGACGGCGTGTCGGCGCCGTTTGCGGGGGTCGTACGGGGTGTACGCATGGCCTCCTCGCTCGGGACGGGGGTCGGGGCGTGGTCGCCGGGCCGCCTGCGGGGGTCCGCCGTCACCGGGCGGTGCTGCCGACGGGGCGGCGGGCCGCGGCGGACGCGTCACGTTCCCCCGCCGTCGGTGACAGCGCGACGAAGGCCGAGGTCAGAAAGAGGTAGGACCCGAGGCCGACGGCGAGGGGGAAGATGAACTGCATCGCCGTGGCCCCGGGGAGCGTCTCGCCCGAGGGTGCGACCCGCACCCTCACCGCGAACATGCCGGTGTAGTGCATGCTGCTCACCGCCGCCCCCATGATCAGTGAGGCGACGGTGACCGCGCGGGGCGACCTGATGTTGAGCGCGGCCCAGAGTGCCGCGGTGGCCGCGGCGACGGCGATGAGGACGGAGAGCGCGACGCGGACCGGGTCGTAACTCACGGCTCCGTGCAGGCGCACGGCCGCCATGCCCAGATAGTGCATGCTCGCGACGCCGATCCCCGTGGTGAGTCCGCCGAGCAGGAGTGCCCGCGCGCGGTCGCGGCCGTACCCGACCGCGAAGACGCCGGCGCAGACGACGAGCATCGCGACGAGCAGGCTGGCGAGGGTGAGCGCCACGTCGTAGCGGATGTCGGTGCCGCTGACCCGGAAGCCGAGCATGGCGACGAAGTGCATCGTCCAGATGCCGGTGCCGATGGCCGAGGCCGCGGTCAGCAGCCAGTTGCGGCGCGAGCGCCCGGTGGTGGCGAGGGCGCGCACGGTGCAGCGCAGTCCGAGGGCCGCGCCGGTGCAGGCCATCGCGTACGACAGCACCGGGGTCAGCCAGCCGAGGGCGGCGTGGTCCAGGTGTCCCATGACCCCGGGACGCTAGTACCGGGCAGGGCGCACAACGGGGGCGCATTTCGAAAGGTGTTGCTATCTGACACAGAGAGGCGCTGGAACGATCGCGTCACGCTCGAACGTGTGCGCCTCGGCATCCCCCGCGCGTTTGGGGAATCATGCGGACCATGAGCGACGACCACACGCACGTCCAGGAGTTCTTCGGCGCCCGCGCGGCCGACTGGGACAGCCGCTTCCCCGACGACGGGCCCGCCTACGCGGCCGCGGTGGCCGAGCTGGGGTTGCGGGAAGGTGACCGGGTGCTCGACGCAGGCTGCGGCACCGGACGTGCCCTGCCGCCGCTGCGGGCGGCCGTGGGGCCGTCGGGGCTGGTCCTCGGTGCCGATCTGACACCGGCCATGCTCCAGGCCGCCGTACGGGCCGGGAGGGACCGTGCCGGACGGTTGGTGCTGACCGATGTCGCCGCGCTGCCGTTGCGCCCGCGCTCGCTCGACGCCGTGTTCGCGGCGGGCCTCATCGCACACCTCCCCGAGCCCGGCGGGAACCTGCGGGAACTCGCGCGCGTCGTGCGTCCCGGCGGTGTGCTGGCCCTGTTCCATCCGATCGGCCGGGCGGCGCTCGCGGCACGCCAGGGGCGGCGGATCACACCGGACGACCTGCGCGCCCAGGCCAACCTGCGGCCGCTGCTGACCGGTTCGGGGTGGCGCATGACGTCGTACGTCGACGAGGACGACCGCTTCCTGGCCCTGGCCGTGCGCGAGAACTGACAGTCGCCGCGCACTCCCGCGGCTTCCGGAGCCTCCCGGACCGGCCTCGGCTCGTTGCGCGAGACGATCGGCTCACTCGGCTGACGACGTGTCGATGTGGCGGACCGGGCAGCCCCGCACGCCGGGGACCGGGCTGGTGCCCAGCTCGGTCAGCCGGTAGCCCTTCGGGTAGCCCTTGATCTCCCGGTTCTGCCGGGCGTGGTGCGGGGCGCGCCTCGGGGGCATCAGCCGGACGGCGCGCCCGCGCAGCCGCACCGCGCGGCGCACGACCGCACGCGCGGTGGGGCTCGGCGGGGTGTACCGGAAGGCGCGCAGCAAGGGCTCGTCGAGCAGGGCGAGTGTGCCGGCGCGCAGGAGGGGCGCGAGGGGGCGCGGGTACCAGGAGGCCATGAGGTCGAGGGTGGCGTCGGAGACCCTGCGGGCGCTCTCGTCCCAGGCGAAGTGGGCTGCCTCGTAGGCGTCGAGGCAGTCTTCGAACTCCTCGTAGGACCCGGGGATGTCCTGGATCCCCATGTGCCGTCCCAGCGTGCGGTAGTGGACGGCGGAGGCGACGGTCTCGTGCCGCGACATCCTGCGCCACGCGTAGGCGTCGATCCAGCGTTTGGGAGTCACGACGAACGTGCACAGGACGTACCGCATGTCGTCGTTGGCGATGTCGTAGCTGCGGTGCATCCGGTTGATGCTCCGGATGGCGGTGCGGCCCTGATCGCTGCCGAAGCCGTGCTCGACGACGGCGTCGAGCAGCAGTGCCGTGTCGTCGTACCGCTTCTGCGTCCGGTCGGTGAACTCCGCCGTCTCGGCCAGCAGCCGGCCGATGCTCGGCACGGCGTAGGTGCGGAAGAGGGCCAGCTCCAGGGCACGGCTGAAATCCCAGGGGAACTCGTAGGCCGAGGACAGCCGGTAGATCTCGGAGGCGTCCTCGTGGGGGTCCATCCGCCGGATCTCCGCCAGCCGTTGGAAGCGCTTCACCGTGCCCGTACCCTTCTGCCGCCGAGGCTTCAACTCTACGTTGAGCAGCAGGAGATGCACGATCGGCGATGGTGACCGGCAGGGGAGGGTGGTCCGCTTGTTCGGCAGGATCCTCGAAGCTTGGGACAGATCTCGCGCCGCCCGGCGCACGGAGGACAGGGCGGGAACGGAACCGAGGTCGCACAATCTGTTCGAGGCCGCGGCCGCGTACGTGTCCGCGTGCGCGGACGACGATCAGGACCGGATCGACGAGGCGGCGGGGTGGGTGTCGCCGGAGGCCCTGTCGTTCGGGGTGAACGAGCTTGCGTGCCGCGCCGTGGTCGCGCTGGCGCGGGAGCGCGACCAGTCGCCGTCGGACGTCGCCCGCGCGCTCCTGGGGCTGCCCGCGACCTGACCGCCGGATCCCCGCGGCGCGTGGTCGATTCGCCCCCGTCCAGCCGGAAAACTGCAGCTCGGGTGCGTCTGGGAGTCGTGACAAGGCATTCCCGGGCGCACTAGGGTGCGCGCCATTGGACGAACCGATGGGGAGGCTGGGATGGCCGGGACGGATGAGGACGCCGTCGCCGCCGCGGACGACGCGCTCTATGTGCTCACGGCGGTGCTGCTGACGCCGGCGAAGTTTCCGAGTGTGCTGGGCGACGACTACCCGGAGGCGTGCGCCGCGCTCGGTCTCCCGCCGCTGGCCGACGGCTACGGACTGGTGCTCGGCCAGGACGGTGACGGTGCCCGGTGGACCGTCGTCGTGGACGACGTGTCGCTGGTGGCCGTGGCCGTGGCCTCCTGGGACTGCGGCATGGAGTACGACCTGTCGCCGGACGAGCGCACAGTCGTCGCGGCGCTGCCCGGCTGGCCCCTGGCGGTCGCCGTGGCGGCACCCGGCGTACCCGCGCCGCACGACCCCGGGCCCGAGTCCGCCGACCAGCCCGCGCTGTGCCCGCCGGACACCACGGTGTGGGGGCCTGCCCAGCGGCGTCTGGGGGCCGACGAGATCGCCCTGCAGTGGGCGCAGTGGCGGGAGCAGATCGACGACGCGGAGTTCCCGGCGGCGGGTGGCGCCGGCGCCTCGTCCGACACGCCTTCCGGCGACGTGGAGGCCGGCGTGAGTACCGGGGAGGGCACGCGCGACGAAGCGCCGGTCTCGAGCGGCGTCGCGCACGGCGAGGAGGACGCGGCGGCCTCGGGGCACGGCGGGGTCCGGAGGGTGCTCGCGGAGGCCCGCTCCTACGTCGACTCTCCCCCGCCGCTCGGCCGGGTGCGGTCGTCGTTCGCGCCGGGGGACGCGCGGACGCTGCGGGCCGACGGCCCCGGCTGGTCGCTCGTCGCCCGGACCGACGACATCGCCTTCATCCTGCTCGACGAGGAACCCGGTGAGGTCCTGCCGGTGGGCCGGGGGCCGTCGCTGCCGGGCCTCCTGGAGGCCCTCGACAAGATGGCCGTACGTCCGAGCTGACCAGGGGCGCAGAGGCCCCGACTGTCTTCAACCTCCATGATCGGCCTCCTCTCCATGTGGCTCCAGCCCATGGAAGGGGTCGTGGCGGGCCCGCACCATGGGGCAGCCCTCGACCTCACTCCCCCGTCGCGTCCGGAGGCCCTGATGCGTCTGTCCCGTGGTGTTCCGTTCCTCGCCGCCGTCCTGACGGCCGTCACGCTCACCGGGCCGGCTCCCGCGGCCACAGCCGCGGTGGAGACGGCCGGACACTGTGCCCGGCTGGAGCGCGTGCGGGTGCCGGGCGCGGCCCTGCAGCGCGGCGCCTGCCTGGACGATCTGACCACCACCGGGCTGGCGGGCACCCGGTACACCGACCTGGCCGACCAGGCCGGACTGACGGCCGCCGGCACCAGGACGCCGTCCGGCGTTCCGGGCATCCAGATCGACGGGTACTTCCCGGACTCCTCCCGCTTCAACACGACGCACGGCTGGCGGCACGACGCGCAGTTCGTGATCCGGCTGCCGGACCACTGGAACGGTGGACTGGTCGTGACGGGAGCGCCCGGGAACCGCAAGCAGTACGCCACGGACAAGGCGATCTCCGACCGGGTCCTCGCGCAGGGGTACGCGTACGCCGCCACCGACAAGGGGAACAGCGGAACCGACTTCTACCGGGACGGTGTCCGTCCCGGAGACGCGGTCGCCGAGTGGAACGCCCGCACCACCCAGCTGACCCGCGCCGCCCGGCGGGTGGCGGCCCAGCGCTACGGCCACTCGCCGCGCCGCACGTACATCACCGGCATCTCCAACGGCGGCTATCTCACCCGCTGGCAGTTGGAGAACCACCCCGGGCTCTACGACGGCGGCGTGGACTGGGAGGGAGCCCTGTGGACGGCGGACGGGCCCAGCCTGCTCACTTCACTTCCGACCGCGGTCGCCCGGACGCTCGGCTCGGCCCGGGACGCGGACCTGTACGCGGCCGGGTTCGCCCGTGGCTCCGAGTTTCTCTGGCCGTACCACGAGAACGCCTACTGGGGCGTGACGCAGAAGATCTACCGGGCCGAGTTCGACCCGTCCTACGACCCACGCTGCCCGGGCAGCTCGGCAGGATCCTCCTTGGAGGAGATCCTCGCGCCGTGCGCCTCCGACGCCGCCTATGACTACACCGCACGTCCTGCCTCCGTCCATCGCGCGGTGGCTCGGGTGGCACTGACCGGACGCATCGGGAAGCCGTTGATCACGCTGCACGGCGATCTGGACGCACTGCTGCCCAAGGCCGCCGACTCCGACGTGTACGCGCGCATGATCGACGCGCGCGGGCGGGGCGTGCTGCACCGCTACTACACGGTCCGGGGCGGGACCCATGTCGACGGGCTGTACGACACGTATCCCGACCGGCTGCGGCCGATCCTGCCCTGCTTCCGGTCGGCCTTCGACGCCCTGACCGCGTGGGTGGAGCGGGGCACGCCGCCGCCCGCGGACCACACGGTCGGCGAGCCCGCGGACGGCGACGTGATCGACTCCTGCCCCTTGCGCTAGGCCGTGTCCGCAAAGTCCTGCCTGCCCCGCGACGCCCGGCACGCACTCTCGCCGCACCGGGCGAAGCCCCGAGTACGCCCAGTACGAGGGGCTGCGCCCGGCACTCCCCCAGCCTCCGGCCGGGGGGGGACCCCCAAAGCACGCACCGGACGCCGCGGGGCCCGCCCTCCGGGCGGACGGCAGGACTTTGCGGACACGACCTAGCCGGGCACGCGCCGGCGCCGGCGCGTCAGCGCCCTATCTCCCTGCGCGTGGTCCGACGCAGCCTGCGCCGCTGGGAGGGGTCCAGGGTGAGGTAAGCGGCGGCCGGGACTCCCAGAACTATCAGCAGGGCAGCCCACCAGGGCAGCCAGATCAGCAGGATGAGCCCGACCGCCACACCCCCTGCTGCGACTTTGGCGTTCTTCGACATGGTGTCGCCTCCTTCGCGGCCACTGCCGCTCTCTGTCCTGAAAACGGGCCCGCGCTCCCGGCGGTTCCGCACCCCGACCCTGAGACGTCCCTGAGTCCGGACCCCGACAACCCTGAGGGATCGGTCGGCGTGGCCGCCCCGCTCGTCCGTGCATCGATCCGTCCGCCCGGGGCGAGAAGCCTCTCCCCTTGCATAGTGACCCATGCCACAGATCATCCACACCCCGTGACCTCAGGAGTGGTGTACAGTCAGCCGCCGCATACCGGCTAGTCAAATTTGAGGAATACATCATCACCGTGCAGACCGCTCTCCCGGAAACCCCTTCCGAGATCTCCGCACTCGTCGGCTGCTGCGCTGTCTTCCTGCCCGGTGACCCCGGCCGCACCGGCGCCGTGGCCTTCTGGCGACCGGACGGCGCCCCACCCGGAACCACGCCGGGCGGCCGGGAGAACCCGACCACCGAGGACCTGACCGTCGTCCTGCCCGACGGCGCCGGTGTGGAACGGGTGAGCGTACCCGCGGTGGTGCTGCCGCTGCGGGCGGCCCTGCCGGTCCTCACGCGCGCGCGTACCTCCGCGCACGCCCACCGGTCGTCGGTGTTCTGGGGCGCCGTCACCGTCGAGGCACTGCACCTGGTCGCGCGCGGGCTGCTGCTGCCCGGCCTGTCCACGGCCGACCACGACGCGTGGCGGGCCGGCCCGCTGGGCCCGGAAGAGACCGAGCGGGTCCGCCATCTCGCCGCCGCCATGCCGCCAGAGGCGCACGCGGTCCCCATCGACGCCACCGGTCCGCCGCGGCTTCACGACCCGGAACGGCTGGTACGCGCCTTCCTGGACGCCGTGGCGGACACGCTGCCCCGCTCCCCCGCCGCCGCCCTGGTGACGGCCGGGCCCGCCTACGCCTCGCGGGAACCGCGGCGGATGCCCGAACTGCACGAGTGGGCTGCCGACGTCGCCGCGGGACACGACGCGGGTGTACGGCTGTCCCTGCGCGTCGAGGTAGGTGGCCTGTCGGCCGAGGCTCCCGCTGAGGAGAAGCCGGCGTTCCGGGCGGTGCTCCAGGTGCACAGCGTCAGCGGCCCCGCGCTCGTCGTCGACGCCGCCGAGGTGTGGGCCGGCACGGTGGGCGAGGCGTTCGGCACGCGCGCGCGTGTGGACGTCCTGCTCGCCCTGCGCCGCGCGTCACGGGCCTGGCCGGCGCTCACGCCGCTGCTGTCGGCCTCCGTGCCGGACGCGGTCGAGCTCGCGGACGCGGACGTGACCGAGTTGCTCGGCACGGGGTCCCGGGCACTCGCGGGCGCGGGGGTCGACGTGCACTGGCCGAGGGAGCTGGCCCGCGATCTGACCGTACGCGCGGAGGTCGGACCGCCGGACGACGCGCGGGCGCCCCTCGCGGCTGCCGCAGAGGGCGGCCCCTCGCTGCTGTCCGCCGACGCGCTGCTCGCCTTCAACTGGACGTTCGCCCTGGGCGACAAGAGCCTCACGCGCGAGGAGCTGGACCTGCTCGCCGAAGCCGGCCGGCCGCTCGTGCGCCTGCGCGACCAATGGGTGCTGGTCGACCCCGGGGAGGTCCACCGCGCCCGCGCCCGGCAGGACCACGAGGTCGCTCCGGTGGACGCGCTCGCGGCCGCTCTCACCGGCTCGACGGACGTCGACGGACACCGCGTCGAGGTGCACCCCACGGGCTGGCTGGCGACGCTGCGGGAACGGCTGGCCGACCCCGAGGCGCAGGAGGCGGTCCCGCAACCCGCCGCGCTCGACGCCACGCTGCGCGACTACCAGCGGCGCGGGCTCAACTGGCTGGTCCGCATGACGTCACTGGGCCTCGGCTGCTGCCTCGCCGACGACATGGGCCTCGGCAAGACCATCACGCTGATCGCCCTGCACCTGCACCGGCAGACCGACCCGGCCGCCGCCGGGCCCACCCTGGTGGTCTGCCCGACCTCCCTGATGGGCAACTGGCAGCGGGAGATCGAGCGGTTCGCGCCCGGCACACCGGTTCGCCGCTTCCACGGCACCCGACGTGACCTGAACGGCCTCGCGGACGGCGAGTTCGTCATGACCACCTACGGGACCATGCGCCTGGACACCGAACGTCTCTCCGCCGTGCAGTGGGGCATGGTCGTGGCGGACGAGGCCCAGCACGTGAAGAACCCGTACTCGGAGACCGCGCGCCGACTGCGTTCCCTCGGCGCACGCGCGCGGGTGGCGCTCACCGGCACTCCGGTGGAGAACAACCTCTCGGAGTTGTGGGCCGTCCTCGACTGGGCCACCCCGGGCCTGCTGGGCCCGCTCGGCACCTTCCGCCGTCAGTACGCCGAGGCCGTCGAGAGCGGCGAGGACCCTGCCGCGGCGGAGCGACTCGCCCGGCTCGTACGGCCCTTCCTGCTGCGACGCCGCAAATCGGATCCGGGGATCGCACCCGAGCTGCCTCCGAAGACCGAGACCGACCGTCCCGTGTCACTGACGGCGGAGCAGACGGGCCTGTACGAGGCGGTGGTGCGCGAGGCGCTCGCGGAGATCGCCGGAGCCGACAGCATGGCGCGACGCGGCATGATCGTGAAACTGCTGACGAGCCTCAAGCAGATCTGCAACCACCCGGCGCAGTTCCTCAAGGAGGACCGGCCGAGGATCGGGGGCCGCTCGGGGAAACTGGAACTGCTCGACGAGTTGCTCGACACGATCCTCGCAGAAGAGGCGAGCGTCCTGGTCTTCACGCAGTACGTGCAGATGGCCCGTCTCCTCGAACGGCACCTGGCCGCCCGCGGCGTGGCGTCGCTGTTCCTGCACGGCGGCACGTCCGTCACGGCACGCGAGTCGATGGTCCGCCGGTTCCAGGAGGGGGAGGTGCCGGTCTTCCTGCTGTCGCTGAAGGCGGCGGGCACCGGGCTGAACCTCACACGCGCGGAGCACGTCGTGCACTACGACCGCTGGTGGAATCCGGCGGTCGAAGCTCAGGCCACCGATCGTGCCTACCGCATCGGCCAGACCCGCCCCGTGCAGGTGCACCGGCTGGTCGCCGAGGGGACGATCGAGGACCGCATCGCCGCCCTGCTGCACCTCAAGAGGGAACTCGCCGAGGCGGTACTGGGCACCGGCGAGGCGGCGTTCACGGAGCTGACGGACGCGCAACTGGCCGACCTGGTCGAACTGCGAGGGGGTACCCGATGACCCGGTACGACAACGACACGGAACGGACGTTCACCGCGCTGCCACCCGCACACGGACGGGGCTTCGCCCGGACCTGGTGGGGCCTTGCCTGGCTGAAGGCGCTGGAGGACGCGGCGATGGACGCGGCCCAGGTGAAGTCGGGCCGCCGTCTCGCACGCGCGGGAGCGGTCGGCGCCGTGTCGGTGCGGCCGGGGCGCATCACGGCCGTCGTCCAGGACCGCGATCGCACCGCACATCGGGCCGACGTCCTGCTGGAACAGCTGTCCGACGCACAGTGGGATCGTTTTGTCGACATGGCGATCGAGCGCTCCGGGCACGTCGCGGCACTGCTGGACCGGGACATGCCCCCGCACCTGGTGGAGGACGCGGCGACCGCCGGCATCGATCTGCTGCCCGGCATGGGCGACTTGGAACCGGAGTGCGACTGCGGCGCCTGGGACCACTGCGGGCACACCGCCGCCCTCTGCTACCAGATGGCCAGGCTGCTGGACCAGGACCCCTTCATCCTGCTGCTGATGCGAGGCCGCACGGAGGGCGCGCTGCTCGAAGCACTGCAGACGCAGGGCAGCGCACCCGCGCGGGAGTCCGCGTCCCACAGGGAGGGCGTGGACGCAGGCGAGGCGTACGCGGCGGGGGACGTACTGCCTCCGCTGCCCGCGCCGCCCGAACTCGGGGACGGCCCCGGTGTGCCGCCGTCCCTGGACACCGAGACGGCGCCCCCGTACGGCGTCGATCCGTCCGCCGTGGCCCACCTGGCCTCCAGGGCGGCCGCGGACGCGCACCGCCTGCTCGCCGAAGCCCTGCGCGGCGGGCACGAGCAGCAGGCCGCGGGCAGGGAGGCGACGGCCGCTCAGGACGCGGTACGACTGGCCGCGGGCGAGCCCGGCCCCGATGTGCTGCGACGCCTCGGCGAGGGTTCGGGGCGCACACCGGAGGCACTGGCCGTCGCCGTGGGCGCGTGGCGGCTCGGCGGCGTGACCGCCCTGTCCGTGCTCGAGGAGGAGTGGGCGCCGGAGGGCGAGTCGCTCGCACGCGCGCGTGCGGCGCTGGAGTCGGCCTGGGAGGACGACGAACGCCCGTCGCTGCGGGCGCGGGCCAACCGGTGGACCGTCGTCGGGGAGCCGCGGCAGCTCCGCCTGGACCACGACGGCCGTTGGTGGCCGTACCGCGAGGAACGTGACCGTTGGGTGCCCGTCGGCGGGCCGGTTCAGGACCCGGCTACGGCGCTCGCCTCAGCCGCCTTGGGGACGGTCGACCGACCCTGACGTCCCGGCCCCCGCACGGTGGGCACTTCCCGCGCGGGGGCTCCGGCCTCCTTCCGGAACACGGAGAGAGGCCGGAGCCCACCAGTCCGCAACGGGCCCCTCCGTGGTACCTCAGCGGGCGCCGAGGAGGTGATCCATGGCGAGCTGGTCGAGGTGCTCGAACGCCATACCGCGCGCGGCGGCCGCGTCCACGTCGAAGGTGTCGTACGCGGTCGGGTCGGCCAGCAGTGCCGCCAGGCCGTCCTCGGCGGTGGGGCGGGCCAGCTCGTCCAGGCGGGCCGCGGCCAGGGCCTCCCGCACCTGCGGATCGGCGCGGAAGGCGGCCGCGCGGTCCTTGAGGATCAGGTAGTTGCGCATACAGCCGGCCGCGGACGCCCACACACCGTCGAGGTCCTCGGTCCGGGGCGGCTTGAAGTCGAAGTGCCGCGGGCCCGCGTATCCGGCCCGCTCCAGCAGGTCGACGAGCCAGAACGCCGCCCGCAGGTCGCCCGCGCCGAACCGCAGGTCCTGGTCGTACTTGATGCCGGACTGGCCGTTGAGGTCGATGTGGAACAGCTTGCCCGCCCACAGGGCCTGCGCGATCCCGTGCGGGAAGTTCAGCCCCGCCATCTGCTCGTGGCCGACCTCCGGGTTGACGCCGTACAGCTCCGGCCGCTCGAGGCGCTCGATGAACGCCAGCGCGTGGCCCACCGTCGGCAGCAGGATGTCACCGCGCGGCTCGTTCGGCTTCGGCTCGATCGCGAACCTCAAGTCGTAGCCCTGCTCGGTGACGTACTCGCCCAGCAGGTCGAAGGCCTCCTTCATCCGCTCGAGAGCGTCCCGCACGTCCTTGGCCGCACCGGACTCCGCGCCCTCCCGGCCGCCCCAGGCGACGTACACGCTCGCGCCCAGCTCCACCGCGAGGTCGATGTTGCGGATCGTCTTGCGCAGTGCGTACCGGCGCACGTCCCGGTCGTTCGCCGTGAAGGCGCCGTCCTTGAACACCGGGTGCGTGAACAGGTTCGTCGTCGCCATCGGCACCTTCATGCCGGTGGCGTCGAGGGCCTGCCGGAAACGCTTGACGTGCGCCTCCCGCTCCGAGTCGCTCGACCCGAACGGGATGAGGTCGTCGTCGTGGAACGTGACGCCGTGGGCGCCCAGCTCGGCCAGGCGACGCACCGATTCCGCCGGGTCCAGGGCCCGCCGGGTGGCGTCGCCGAACGGATCACGGCCCTGCCAGCCGACCGTCCACAAACCGAACGTGAACCTGTCCTCGGGAGTGGGCTGGTAGTTCATTCCGCGGCTCCTCACTCGCTGCCGATCACTCGCTGCCGACTATTTCGTCATGGCGCTTTACAAATTAGTATGCACACACGGTCCTGGGAAGGGACAAGGTGTGCCAGTGCCCGAAGCAGTGAAGTCCGGGAAGAGGGAGTAGACCGATGTCAGCAGCCGAGGGTCCGCTCGTCGTCGGTGTGGACACATCCACTCAGTCCACGAAGGCGCTGGTCGTCGACGCGGCCACCGGCCGGGTCGTCGCGAGCGGCCAGGCCCCCCACACCGTGTCCTCCGGAGCCGGCCGGGAGAGCGATCCGCGCCAGTGGTGGGACGCGCTGGGCGAGGCGCTGCACCAGTGCGGCGACGCCGCCCGTGAGGCCGCCGCGGTGTCGATCGGCGGGCAGCAGCACGGGCTCGTCACCCTGGACGCCCAGGGTGAGCCGGTGCGCCCGGCACTGTTGTGGAACGACGTGCGGTCCGCCCCGCAGGCCCGGCGTCTGATCGAGGAGCTGGGCGGGCCCAAGTCCTGGGCGGAGCGCACGGGCAGCGTGCCCAGCGCCTCCTTCACCGTCACCAAGTGGGCCTGGCTGGCAGAACACGAGCCGGACGCGGTCCGCGCCGCGACGGCCGTCCGCCTCCCGCACGACTACCTCACGGAGCGGCTCACCGGCGAGGGGACCACCGACCGGGGCGACGTGTCCGGCACCGGCTGGTGGGCGTCCGGCACGGAGGCGTACGACGAGGACATCCTCACGCGCGTGGGACTCGACCCGGCACTGCTGCCCCGGGTGGTCCGGCCCGGCGAGGTGGCCGGCACCGTGCGCGACGGCCATGGCCTGCCGTTCACGAGGGGCACCCTGGTCGCCGTGGGCACGGGTGACAACGCGGCCGCCGCTCTGGGACTCGGGCTCCGTCCCGGTGTGCCGGTGATGAGCCTCGGCACGTCCGGCACCGTGTACGCCGTCTCGCAGCGGCGCCCCGCCGACCCGACCGGCACGGTGGCGGGTTTCGCCGACGCGCGCGGTGACTGGCTGCCGCTCGCCTGCACCCTGAACTGCACGCTCGCCGTGGACCGCGTGGCGACCCTGCTGGGCCTGGACCGGGATGCCGTCGAACCCGGCACCGAGGCGACGCTGCTGCCCTTCCTGGACGGCGAACGCACCCCGAACCTCCCGCACTCCTCCGGCCTCCTGCACGGACTGCGGCACGACACGACCGCCGGTCAGCTGCTCCAGTCCGCGTACGACGGCGCCGTCCACTCGCTGCTCAACGCCCTCGACCTGGTGCTCGACGCCGACGCCGACCCGTCGGCGCCGCTGCTCCTGATCGGCGGCGGGGCACGTGGGGGCGCCTGGCAGGAGACGGTACGGCGGCTGTCGGGGCGTCCCGTCCAGATCCCCGATGCCAGGGAACTGGTCGCGCTCGGCGCCGCGGCACAGGCCGCCGGCCTGCTGACCGGCGAGGACGCCGCCGCGGTCGCCCGGCGCTGGAACACGGCCGCCGGACCGGTACTCGACGCCGTGGAACGGGACGAGGCGACGCTGGCGAGGATCACCGGGGTACTCTCCGACGCGGCACCGCTGCTGGAGCGGTCCACGGATTCCCGCTGAGGACGCGGTGACCCGGGCGACGACCGACCGAGGGATGACGGAGGCATGACCGCACCGCCGCACGAAGCCGAACCGGCCCGGCACGGGCGCGTGCTTCCGGACACCCAGCAGGGGATGCGCCGCCGGAATCTCGCCCGGGTGATGCACACCGTCAGCGCGGAAGGACCGCTGTCCCGGGCCGCCGTCGCCTCACGGATCGGGCTGACACGCGCGGCGGTCTCGACCCTCGTCGACGAACTCATCCGCTCGGGCCTGCTGGAAGAGCTGGGTCCCGAGCGGCCGGGCCGGGTGGGGCGGCCCGGGTCGGCGCTCGCCGTCAGCGCGCGGGGCCCGGCGGGCATCGGCGCGGAGGTCGGCGTCGACCACCTCGCGGTCTGCGCGGTCGATCTGCGCGGCCGGGTGCGGTCTCGTGCCGTGCGGTACGGCAGCAACCGGGACAGCTCCGTCACGCCGGTGATCGAACGGCTCACCACTCTGGTGCGGCAGGTCGTCGCGGAGGCCGAGTCCGAAGGGCTGTGGCCGGCCGGGCTGGCGGTGGCCGTGCCGGGTCTCGTGGCGCGCGACGGCCGCACCGTCGTACGCGCACCGAACCTGGACTGGCACGACGCCGATCTCGGCGCGCTGCTGCCCGCGGACCTGCCGCTGACCGTGGACAACGAGGCCAACTTCGGGGCGCTCGCCGAACTCTGGCTCGGCGACGGGACGCTCCGCGACTTCCTGCACGTCTCGGCCGAGATCGGCATCGGCGCAGGCGTGGTCTTCGACGGACGGCTCCTGCGCGGCACGCGCGGATTCGCGGGCGAGCTGGGTCATGTGCCGGTCCGGCCGGACGGCCCGGAGTGCCCCTGCGGCGGACGCGGGTGCCTGGAGCAGTACGCGGGTGAGAAGGCGGTACTGCGCGCCGCCGGCGTGGAGCCGGGCGAGGACCGCGTAGGGCTGCTCGCCGGACGGGCCACGGACGGCGACGAGGACGTGCGGCGCGCCCTGCGCGAGGCGGGCACGGCGCTCGGCATCGCGCTGACCGGGGCGGTCAACCTGCTGGATCCCGAGAGCGTGGTGCTGGGCGGCGCGCTGGCCGGGCTCGCGCCCTGGCTGCTGCCGTCGTTGCGCGACGAACTGGCCCGGCGCACGGCCGGCCCGGCCTGCCCGGTCTCGGTGTCGGACCTGGGCCCGCGGGGGCCGCTGCTCGGCGCGGCGCACTCGGTGGTGCGGGCGGTTCTGGACGACCCGGCGGTGGTGGCGGAGCGCGCCTGAGCCTTTCAGGGGCTCGGCGAGGGGTCCACTCACGCCCCTCTTTCACTCGATCGAGTGAGCGTGATGTCCACAAGGCGGTGGCCGTCCACAGAACGGCGCGGCGTTCTTCTGCGCAATCCCCGTCCCCCGTACGGTGATTGCGCGGACGCACCCCGCAGACAGGGTGGACGGACCGTCGGCGTTGCTCTCCTCGGCAGGGCCGGACTTCTCCTCGGCATGACCGAACAGCTGAGCACCCACTCCCCCCACCGGGCTCCAGGGCCCACCGACGAAAGGGCATCCATGGACAGGGAAAGGACAGCTCCGGTTCCGACCAGGCGGCGGATTCTGATGGGCGCCGCGCTCGCCACCGTCCCGTTCACCCTGCTCTCCGGTACGCCGGCCGCCGCACGGCCCCGGGCGGTCGACTACCCCTCCGCCGAGTGGCAGCCCGCGACGACGTCCAACTACAGCCGGTCCAGCAGGCCCACGGCCTATCCCGTCGACTACGTGGTCATCCACGTCACGCAGGAAACATACGCCGACACCCTCGCCATCTTCCGCGACCCCGAGAGGCAGGTGTCCGCGCACTACGTCGTCCGGTCCTCCGACGGACACGTGGCGCAGTGCGTCCGCGAGGTGGACATCGCCTGGCACGCGGGCAACTGGGACTACAACACCCGCAGCATCGGCATCGAACACGAGGGATGGGTGGACCAGCCGGCGTACTTCACGGACGCGATGTACGAGCAGTCGGCCCGGCTCACCGCGGCGATCTGCACCACGTACGGCATCCCCATGGACCGCACGCACATCATCGCGCACCATGAGGTTCCCGGCAGCGACCACACGGACCCGGGGCCCTACTGGGACTGGACCCGCTACATCAGACTGGTCAACCTGGCCTCGGCCCCGGCAGATCCCACGTCGCGCTGATCCGGCTGGTCGAAGAGGTTGTCCGCGCGTATCGGCGGAGTGACGATGTCTCCCATCCCATCACTGTCCGGGGAGGCCGAGTTGACTGATTCATGGCTGGCTCTGGAACCGGGGGCCGACCCCGCCGAACGTGCCCGGACACTGCGCCGCGCGCACGAGACGTTCACCGCGGCGGGCACGGTGTCGCGCCCTGTGCGCGCCGTGGTGGCGGAGTCCTGGCGGCGGTCGGTCCGGGCGGGGGTGGGTCCGGACGGCACGGCGAGCGTGGAGCTGATGGACGGCGACCTCGGTGCCTACCGTGCCGAGCATCCGCTGGCGCACGTGATGCCGCTGGTCCGGGAACTCCTGGGCACCTTCGCCGCGGACGGCGAGCATCTGCTCGCCGTGTGCGACGCGCACGGCAGACTGCTCTGGGTGGAAGGACATCCGGCCACCCGGCGCCGGGCGGGACGGATGAACTTCGTGCCGGGAGCCCGGTGGGCGGAGTCCGCGGTCGGGACGAACGCGCCGGGCACGGCGATATCGGTCGGCCGTCCGGTCCAGGTCTTCACGGCGGAGCACTTCATACGCCGGGTGCAGCCGTGGACGTGCGCGGCGGCTCCGGTGCACGATCCGCGCACCGGGCGGGTTCTGGGCGCCGTGGACATCACCGGCGGGGACGGGCTGGCACACCCGCACAGCCTGGGCTTCGTACAGGCTGTGGCGCGTGCCGCCGAGTCACAGCTGGCCCTGCTCGCTCCGGAGGCACCCGCGGGCGAGGCCGCGGAGCTGACCGCGCTGGGCCGTGACGAGGCCCTGCTGAGCGCGGACGGTCGCAGGATCCGGCTGAGCCGACGGCACAGCGAGATCGTCGTCCTGCTGGCCCAGCATCCGGAGGGCCTGACCGGCGACGAGTTGCTGTGCGCGCTGTACGAGGACGAGACGGCGCCGCCGGTGACCCTGCGGGCCGAACTGGCCCGGCTGCGCGGCATCGTGGGGCCGGGCCGGCTGGCGTCCCGGCCGTACCGGCTCACGCTGCCCGTGGAGTCCGACGCCGCCGTCGTCGAGCGTCGTCTGCGGGCGGGAGCGGTCACCGGGGCGGCGACGGCGTACGCCGGTCCGCTGCTGCCCGGGTCCCAGGCCCCGGCGGTGGTGCGGCTCCGGCGCCGCCTCGCCGACGGGCTGCGCGCCGCGCTGATCGCCCGCCGTGATCCCGACCTGCTGGCCGACTGGGCGCACGCGCCGTGGGGTGAGGACGACCTCGACGTCTGGCGCGCGCTCGCCACGGTCCGGCCCACGGCGGCGACTCGGTCCCGGCTCGCCGCGCTGGAGTCGGAACTGACGGCGCCGGGCCCGTGGTGACCGTCGCCGGCGCAACGTGTCTGCAACGTCTCGCTGCCTAGCCTCGCGCGCAGAGCTGTCCAACGGCGGGCAGCGCTCGACGAGGAGGCATTCAGGATGACCCGTTACACGGCGCCCGGCACCGAGGGCGCGATCGTCTCCTACCAGTCGCGCTACGACCACTTCATCGGCGGCGACTACGTGCCTCCGGCCCGCGGGCAGTACTTCGAGAACCCGTCTCCGGTGAACGGGCAGCCGTTCACGGAGATCGCGCGGGGAACGGCGGAGGACGTGGAGCGGGCGCTCGACGCGGCACACGAGGCCGCCCCGGGCTGGGGCCGCACCTCGGTGACCGAGCGTTCCGACATCCTGCTGAAGATCGCCGACCGCATGGAGGCGAACCTGGAGCGTCTGGCGGTCGCCGAGAGCTGGGAGAACGGCAAGCCGGTGCGCGAGACGCTGGCGGCCGACATCCCGCTGGCCATCGACCACTTCCGCTACTTCGCCGGAGCGGTCCGCGCCCAGGAGGGGTCGCTCGGCGAGGTCGACGACGACACCGTGGCGTACCACTTCCACGAGCCACTCGGTGTCGTCGCCCAGATCATCCCGTGGAACTTCCCGATCCTGATGGCGGCCTGGAAGCTCGCCCCCGCACTCGCGGCCGGGAACGCGGTGGTGCTCAAGCCCGCCGAGCAGACCCCGGCGTCGATCCACTACTGGCTGAGTCTGGTCGCGGACCTGCTGCCGCCCGGTGTCCTCAACGTCGTCAACGGCTTCGGCGTGGAGGCGGGCAAACCGCTCGCGTCCAGCCCTCGGGTGGCGAAGGTGGCGTTCACCGGCGAGACCACCACCGGGCGGCTGATCATGCAGTACGCCTCGGAGAACATCAAGCCGGTCACGCTGGAGCTGGGCGGCAAGTCGCCGAACATCTTCTTCGACGACGTCTGGGCGCGGGACGACGACTTCCGCGACAAGGCGCTCGAGGGCTTCACCATGTTCGCGCTCAACCAGGGTGAGGTCTGCACCTGCCCGTCCCGGGCCCTGATCCAGCGTGGCAGCTACGCCGAGTTCATGGAGGCCGCCGTCGCCCGCACCCGGTCCATCAAGCCGGGGCACCCGCTGGACACCGACACGATGATCGGCGCGCAGGCCTCCAACGACCAGTTGGAGAAGATCCTGTCCTACCTGGACGTCGGCCGGCAGGAGGGCGCCAAGGTGCTCACCGGCGGCGAGCGCATCGAGCACGACGGCGAGCTGAAGGGCGGCTACTACGTTCAGCCGACCATCTTCGAGGGCCACAACCGCATGCGGATCTTCCAGGAGGAGATCTTCGGCCCGGTCGTGTCGGTCACGTCCTTCGACGACTTCGACGACGCGATCAAGACCGCCAACGACACGCTGTACGGCCTCGGCGCCGGGGTGTGGACCCGCGACATGAACACCGCCTACCGCGCGGGCCGTGCGATCCAGGCGGGACGCGTGTGGACCAACTGCTACCACGCGTACCCGGCGCACGCCGCCTTCGGCGGGTACAAGCAGTCGGGCATCGGGCGGGAGAACCACAAGATGATGCTGGATCACTACCAGCAGACGAAGAATCTGCTGGTGTCGTACTCGGCCAAGAAGCTGGGCTTCTTCTAGAGAGCACATGAAAGGGCGCCTGGCCTGGTCTCTGACCCGGTCAGGCCTCGCGCTCAGCCCCTTCAACACGGAGCCTGGTTCACGCCATAACCGCAGGCACCGACGACGGCACCATGACCCATGGCTCCTCCTTGCTCGACGAGATCGTCCGGGAGGGGGGAGGCGGATGCAGCTGGCGGCTCGGGCCGACCTACCTGGTCATCGAGCAGTCGCCGGCTCTCACCGCCGGCGCACTTCTTCGGGCGCGATCATCTGTGCTTCGGAGCATCGATCGCGGTGCGCGTTCTTCGCCTCCTCAAGTGCGTCGCTGTCAGCCTCCTCCACTCCGCGCTCCCTCATGACGTGGAGTTGGCGGTTGGGTGCGGGTGAACCGGCGGGCATCTCGGTTGAGTTCCACATAACAGGTGCGTCGCAGCGAACGGTCCTCGCGGATCTCCTCTTGGCCACGAAGGAGTTCTGTCTCCCGGCGCTTCGTTCGTTCGGATCCGCGCCGGGCGAGTAACGCCCCCGCCCAGCGCACGGCCCGCGCAATCGGGCGGCGTCCGATTTGTGTTCAAGTGAGGCCGACTTCGACAAGATCAAGATGGTTCGTGCAATCGCGCCGTGCCATGAGGGGCGGCAACGGCATGTCGCCACGCGATGTACCGCTCCCCTTCACCTCAGCCCTTGCTCTATCTATCGAATCTCGATAGATTCCCATCGCATTTCGATGGAGAGGTGGGTCATGGGAGAGCTTGCCGTGCGTGCACTGCGCGCCGTGCTCGTGCTGTTGCTCGTCGGCACCGTTTTCGTGCAGGCATTGATGGTGTGGACACTGGTCAGCGGGAGCGACCCGGAGGACGGGGCGCTCCCGCTGACCCCGCTGCGGGTGATCACTGTCCTGGGCATGCTGGCGGCCCAGGTCGCCCTGATCTGCCTAGGGCGGCTGGTGACGATGGTGCGACGCGGAACCGTGTTCTCCCACGCCGCCTTCCGGTACGTGAACGGCGTGATCGGCGCATTCGTCGGGGCTGCCCTCCTGTGGTTCGCGATCACGATCATCAATGCGCCGGGCCAGCGGGACGACCCGGGCGTCACCGTCATCATGGGCGGGATCGGTGTGGCCATCCTGGGGGTCGCGCTCATCGTCCTCGTGCTGCGGATGCTGCTCGCCCAGGCCGTCGCGCGCGACGTCGAAGCGTCGCAGATGCAGGCTGAGCTGGACGAGGTGATCTGATGCCGATCGCTGCCGTCATCGACGTGATGCCGGCCAGGCGGAAGAGGTCCGTGGGCGAGCTCGTGGACCGCGTAGGGGCCACGCCCGCCAATCCGGCGGCACTTGAGAACGGCCGCGCCAAGGCGGTGCGCTTCGCGACGCTCGTTCCGCCGTCTGGCGCAGGCCGGCTACGACGTGTGTGCGTTCGACATTAACGTCGCGAAGGTCGCCTCGGCGGTCGAGGCCGGGGGCTGTCGCCGTCGAATCCGCGACCGCCTGCGCGTCCGCGGCTGACACCTTCCTGACATCGCGGCCACGTCCCGATCATATGGAGGCCGTCATGCTCGACGGGGGCACGCCGGCCGCGCTGCGCCAGGGATCGGTCTGGGTGGACCTCACCACGAACGACATCGACCTCGTCTCCGGCCTGGCACGTCATGACGGTCCGCAGCCGCGCGCCGAACTCTGGCAGCCATGCACGGAAGCCGGTCTTCTGCGAACCGGCACACCGCGTCATGCCGCAGCAAGGCAGAACTCGAACTCGGGACGGTCCCACGGCACGGCGGGCGGGTTCGCGCGCGCGGTCCCGGTCCGCACCGCGCCCACGCGGTGGTAGAAGCCTTCGGCGGGAAGATGCGACACGACCTTGACACGGTCGATCCCGGCGGCACGGGCCTCGGACCGCATGTGCGCGACGAGCAGCCGTCCGATACCGCGGCCTTGCGCTTCGTCGGCGACGAACAGCAGATCGAGCTCCGGCGGACCAAGGACGAGCGAGTAGAACCCGAGGACCCGGCCTTCATGCTCGTCGGCACCGACGGCTACGAAGGCGCGGTGGGCTTCGATGTAGTCAGGACCGACCCGGTAGCCCGCCACTGCGGCCGCGTACTTACCCTCGTAGGCGCCTGAGCCACGTACGAGCCGCGTGAGCCGTTTGGCATCCCGCGCGACTGCCCTCCGTATCGTGATCGGCAGGCGGATCGGGGAACTGCGTGAACTCATCGGGAAAGTATGTCGCACCGCGGTCCCGTCAGGATGTTCCCATGATGTTGGGCATGACTGTGCGGGCCTGGCCGGGTGGAGGACTGAAGGATCCGGACACGCTCTCCGCGGGCGGCCAGCCGCGCAGAACCGCTCGGGTGCACAGGCTCGGCCATCCTGTTGCCGCTCCGCATCGAGTCGTCCTTTCGACGAGACAGCGATCGGACGCACCGCCGGTTCACCCACGGAAGGCGGTCCCGCCTTCACCACTCCCTGTACTGGCTGCCGACGTGACGCGGTCGTCCGGGGCAGCCGCTGCGGGTGCCGAGCCCCGCAGGACGGAAAGATCGCACAGGCGATGGATCACCTCGTTGCGCTCTCCGGGTACCGTCAAGGTATGAGCCATCCACACCCCGAGCTGAAAGCCGCCCCGCCCCTTCCCGAAGGAGGGCTGCGGGTCATCGCCCTGGGCGGCCTGGGTGAGATCGGCCGCAACATGACCGTGTTCGAGTACGCCGGCAAGCTGCTCATCGTCGACTGCGGCGTGCTGTTCCCCGAGGAGACCCAGCCAGGCGTGGACGTGATCCTGCCGGACTTCACCTCGATCCGGGACCGGCTGGACGACATCGTGGCCGTGGTCCTCACCCACGGCCACGAGGATCACATCGGCGGCCTGCCGTATCTGCTGCGCGAGCGGTCCGACATTCCCGTCGTCGGCTCCAAGCTGACGCTCGCGTTCCTGGAGGCCAAGCTCAAGGAACACGGCATCCGGCCGCGCACAGTGCGGGTGCGGGAGAGCGACCGGCGCGGCTTCGGACCCTTCGACCTCGAGTTCGTGGCGGTCAACCACTCCATCCCGGACAGCCTCGCGGTCGCGATCCGCACCGGCGCCGGCATGGTGCTGCACACCGGCGACTTCAAGATGGACCAGTTCCCTCTCGACGACCGCATCACCGACCTGCGCGCCTTCGCCCGCCTCGGCGAGGAGGGCGTTGATTTGTTCCTCACCGACTCCACCAATGCCGAAGTACCCGGCTTCACCACCTCTGAGCGTGAGCTGAACCCGGCGATCGAGCAGGTGATGCGAACCGCGCCGCGCCGGGTCATCGTCTCCAGCTTCGCCAGCCATGTGCACCGTATCCAGCAGGTCCTGGACGCCGCCCACCAGCACGGCCGCAAGGTCGCCTTCGTCGGCCGGTCGATGGTCCGCAACATGGGCATCGCCCGCGACCTGGGCTATCTGAAGGTCCCGTCCGGTCTGGTCGTGAGCACGAAGGAGCTGGAGAAGCTCCCGGACCACAAGATCACTCTGGTGTGCACCGGCTCCCAGGGCGAACCGATGGCCGCGCTGTCACGGATGGCAAACCGCGACCACATGATCCGCATCGGCAAGGGCGACACCGTCCTGCTCGCCAGCTCCCTCATCCCCGGCAACGAGAACGCCATCTACCGGGTGATCAACGGACTCACCCGGTGGGGCGCCCACGTGGTCCACAAGGGCAACGCCAAGGTGCACGTCTCCGGGCACGCCAGCGCCGGCGAACTCGTCTACTGCTACAACATCGTCAAACCGCGCAACGTCATGCCCGTGCACGGCGAATGGCGCCACCTGCGGGCCAACGGCGACCTCGCCATCCGTACCGGCGTCGATCCCGACCGTGTCGTGATCGCCGAGGACGGCGTCGTCGTCGACCTCGTCGCCGGGCGGGTCTCCATCACCGGGAAGGTCCCCGCCGGCAACGTCTACGTGGACGGCATGGAAGTCGGCGGCGCCACCGAGGCGTCCCTCAAGGACCGCCTCACCCTCGCGGAGGAAGGCGTCGTCACCGTGGTGGCGATCGTCGACGCGGACACCGGCGCCCTCGCCGAGGCCCCCGACTTCCTGGCCCGCGGCTTCGTCCACGACGACACCACCTTCGAACCGGTCATCCCCGTCATCGAGAAGACCCTGGCGACCGCGGCCGAGGAAGGCGTCGGGGACGCGCGCCAACTCGAACAGCTCCTCGCTCGCGCCGTGGCGAACTGGGCGTTCCGCACCCACCGCCGAAAGCCCCTCATCATCCCGGTCATCATCGACGCCTGAGCCACAGCCCGGCAGCACGAGCCGGGCTGGTCCGCGGTCGAGTCGACGTGGACCGCTTCCAGGACACCGACCGGGTGCCGCGCAAGGTCGGTGTCCTGGCCTGGCCGTTCCCTCGACGAGCAGGACGACTACGGCTGCTCCGCCGGGTGTACTCGGTCAGGTGTCAGTTCCGGGCACCGTCGGTGCACCCCGGCCGGTATCCCGTCCCGCAGGTCCGTCCGGCAGCGTAGACGAACACTCCTCTCGGCCTCCGGGAAGCCGGGCTCAGCCGCCGCGCCGCACCCGGGCCGCCTTGCGGGCCTCCGCGAGCTTGCGGGCCTCGCTGCTCTTGCGGGACGACCTGCCACCGGAGCCGCTCTTCGCGTCCTTGGCGCTGCCCAGGCCACGGAACGGGGCGTTGTGGTTCTTGGGGCGCGATACAGCCGGCCCGCCGTCGAGAGGCTTTCCGGAGGGAGCCCTGGCGCCGGTGATCCGGCTCAGTTCCGCCTCGCCCGACCGCACTTTGGTGACCTTGGGGGCGACGTCGGCGTCCGCCATGACCTGGCTCGTCTCGCGGCGCTGCCCCGACAGCACGAGTGTCACGACGGTGCCGAAGCGACCGGCCCGAGCCGTGCGTCCGGCGCGGTGCAGATAGTCCTTCGGGTCGGTGGCCGGGTCGACGTTGACCACGAGGTCGAGGTCGTCGACGTGCAGGCCGCGTGCGGCGACGTTCGTCGCCACCAGCGAGGTGACCTGCCCGTTCCTGAACTGGGCCAGGGTCCGGGTGCGCTGCGGCTGGGACTTCCCGCTGTGCAGGGCGGCGGCGGCCACGCCGCTGGCGCGCAGATGCCGCGTGAGCTGGTCGATGCCGTGCTTGGTGTCCAGGAACATCAGGACGCGCCCGTCCCGGGCGGCGATCTCCGTGGTCACGGCGTACCGGTCCGGGCCGTGCACGACGAAGACGTGGTGCTCGATCGCGGACACCGCGCTGCACGAGGGGTCCACGGAGTGGACGGCGGGGGCGCGCAGGTACCGCTGCACCAGGTGGTCGACGTCACGGTCGAGGGTGGCGGAGAACAGCATCCGCTGCCCGTCGGAACGCACCTGGTCCAGGATCTCGGTCACCTGCGGCAGGAAACCCATGTCACACATCTGGTCGGCCTCGTCCAGGACCGTGATGCGGACCCGTCCCAGTCGGCAGCCCTTGCGCTCGATGAGGTCGTGCAGCCGACCGGGCGTGGCGACGACGATCTCGGCGCCGTCCCGCAGCACGGCGGTCTGCCGTCCGATGGACACTCCACCCACCACGGTCGCGACCCGTAGCCGCAGCGCCTCGGCGTACGGGGTGAGTGCCTCACCGACCTGCTGTGCCAGCTCCCTGGTGGGCACCAGAACGAGCGCCAGCGGCTCTTTGGGCTGCGCGCGCCGCCCGGCCGTCCGGGCGAGCATCCCCAGGCCGAAGGCGAGCGTCTTGCCGGAACCTGTGCGGCCCCGGCCCAGGACGTCCTGTCCCGCGAGCGCGTTCGGCAGCGCCGCCGCCTGGATGGGAAACGGCACGGTCACACCGTGCTCGTCCAGCGTCCGCAGAACCTCGGCCGGTAGCCCCAGCTGTGCGAAGGACGCCACCGTGGGCATCGCCGAAGTGGCGCTCGCCGCCTCGGACACACAGTCCTGCCGCCGTCCATCGCCACGTGCTGATTCGCTCACAGAGAGCCTTCCTCCGAAGGGACCGTACCGAGGAAGGCGCGGCGGGCGGGGACGCGGTCAACAAGCCAGGGACACCGAACGGTGTACCGACGCAGCGACCCTGCAAACGCACAACGTTAGCACGGGGCACGCCGCGGTCTGCCGTGGCCACGTCGCTCAGCCGAGGAACGACAGCCGGTTCCACCTCTGCGCCTTGCGGTGTACCGCGAGCAGACGAGCCCGGACTGCTCGCCGCCGGCCCCTCGACGTCAACGACTGCGGCTTCCGTCCATGGCCAGGGCATGCGCAGCCCGGCCACGGCGGCTGTCGACGGTCTCGACCTGTTGATCGTCGACTTCCAGTTCCAGATCGCCGACCCGAAGCTGCCGTTCCGGTGGTACGGTGCCTGCCCCTCACCGCCGGTCCGGCCGGCCCAGAGCCACCGGATACAGTGCGCGGGACGGCCCGCCTTGGTCAGAGAGGGGCAGCGTGACCGACACCAGCAACACCCGATCCGCCGACAGCGAATCGCGGACTCCGCGGCAGAACAGACTGCACCGCCTGATGCGCTATCTCCCCCTGGTCGCCCCCGTACTCCTGTGGGCCGTGCCCTGCTGGGTGCTCCTGTACGCCGGGCAGCACTGGCCGCTGTCCGTCACGCTGGTCGCCAGCGCGCTGTTCGTGCTCGGCCTGGTCGGGATGCCGCTCGCGATGGCGCGCGGCCACGGCCGGCGTCAGCAGGACCGGGCGGCGATCGTCGGAGACACCCTGCTGGGCGCCGGCTGGGTTCTGTTCACGTGGTCCGTCCTGCTCGGCGTCCTCCTGCGGCTCGCCCTGACCGTGGCCGGTGTCGGCGACGGGCAGGACCGGGCCCGCATCGTCACGTGGGCCGTCCTCGGTGTGACCGCCGTCCTGCTCGCCTGGGGGTACGCCGAGGCCCGCCGCGTGCCACGGGTGCGCCGGCTGGACGTGCGACTCCCCCGGCTGGGCGCCGGGTTGGACGGCACCCGGGTCGCTCTCATCACCGACACCCACTACGGTCCACTCGATCGCGCCCGCTGGTCGGCACGGGTGTGCGAGGCGGTGAACACCCTGGAGGCCGACCTGGTCTGCCACACCGGCGACATCGCGGACGGCACGGCCGAACGCCGCCGCGCCCAGGCCGCCCCGCTCGGAACCGTCCGGGCCACCCGTGCCCGGGTCTACGTCACCGGCAACCACGAGTACTACAGCGAGGCCCAGGGCTGGGTCGACCTGATGGACGAGCTGGGCTGGGAGCCGCTGCGCAACCGCCATGTGCTGCTCGAACGCGGAGGCGACACCCTCGTGGTCGCGGGCGTGGACGACGTGACCGCCGAGTCCTCCGGCGTGGCGGGCCATCGCGCCCACCTCGCCGGGGCCCTGGACGGCGCCGACCCCGACCTGCCCGTCCTGCTCCTGGCACACCAGCCCAAGTTCATCGACCGGGCGGCAGCCGCCGGCATCGACCTCCAGCTCTCCGGCCACACCCACGGCGGCCAGATCTGGCCCTTCCACCACCTCGTCCGGCTCGACCAGCCCGCTTTGGCCGGCCTCAGCGAGCACGGCTCCCGCACGCTCCTCTACACCAGCCGCGGCACCGGCTTCTGGGGCCCGCCGTTCCGTGTCTTCGCCCCCAGTGAGATCACCCTGCTGGTGCTCCGCTCCGCGGGCCCGCCCTCGTCGACGTAGGACTGGGCAGGGGATGCGAACGGGCTTCCAGGACTTCGAGGCGGTTGCCGGGAGCCGGCGCGCATCACCCTTTCGCCGCGAGGGCGGGGCGGCCGAGTCGGACGGGGACGCCGGGCGAGTACAGGACGCTCACCGGGGCACTGGTGGGGGCCTCGATCCCGGCGCCCGCGACCAGGTCCTCGTCGCACGTGACGAGCTGGGCCCGGTGCAGAGGCCAGCGGGGATGGTGGTTGGGCAGGTACGCCGCCCCGCCGAAGAACATGTTGTGCATGCCCCAGCGGGCGGTCAGGAAGTGCTCCAGGGCGGTCGGCTCGTGGATGCGTTCGCCGGGCCGTACGGTGATGCGGCTGTGGGCGCCGCGCGGGCCGGGCCAGCGCCGGGAGCTGGTGTAGGTCACGGTGTCGCCGGCGGTGCGGACACTCATGCGGGACCACAGGTAGGGCAGCCGGAAACCGACGCGCCCCATCACCACCGGGATCAGCCGCGAGGCGTCCATCGACCGGAAGACCACACCGCGGCGGCCGTGGGCGTCCACGCTGTACAGGCGGACGTTGGTCTCCGGGAACGAGCCGAAGTACGGAACCCCGGGCAGCCGGAACCAGCCGACCCTGTGCATCCGGAAGGCGACCAGCCCGACGTACGTGAGCCCGTCGTGCGTGTCGGGGACGGTGCCGCGCGGCATGAGGCCCGCCACGTCCGCGGGATCCACGGCCCAGTGGACGAAGGCGAGGTCGAGCCACTCCTGGGTGAGGAGTGGCACGCGTATCGGTGCGGGGGCGTCGGGAGTGACGGCGCTGGGCTTCTGCACGGCGCAAGAATGGCAGACGCGAGGGCGCGTCCTGAGGGGGGTCGGGTGCATCCGGGTGGGGATTGACCCTCGACCTGGTCAAGGGCCCAGTGTTCCGGACGTGGAGAGCGAGATGCGCAGCATTGGGGAGATGGCCCGCGACAGCGGACTGGGCGTGAGCGCCCTGCGGTTCTACGACCGCGCCGGTGTACTGGTGCCCGCCTGGGTGGATCCGGTGAGCGGCTATCGCTGGTACGCGCCGGGGCAGTTGGACGAGGCCCGGCTGCTGGCGCGGCTGCGGCGGGCCGGGATGCCGTTGGCGGACGTTCGGCTGGTGCTGGCCGGCTGGTCCGGCTCGGACACGGACCTCGTGCGCGGGCTCCTCCAGGCGCACCTGCGCCGGCTCGAAGGTGGGCTGGCCGATGCCCGCAGCGAGTTCTCCGCACTCCGAGTCCTGCTCGACCAGAGGGAGAATCCCATGACCGCTTCGCCCCGTACCGACGCCGTCCGGCTGTCCGTCCCCGCCGACCGACTGGCCGCCGCGCTCGACGCGGTCCGGTTCGCCGTCGGCGCCGACCCCGAGCTGCCGATGCTCGGCGGGGTCCTGTTCGACGTGGAGGGCGACACCCTGCACGTCGTGGCCACCGACCGGTACCGGATGGCCGTCGCGCGCACGGCCGCCACCGGGCACGGCGGGCCGCGTGACCAGGTCATCGTGCCCGCCCCGCTCGTGGATGCCATGCGCGCCCTGCTGGGCGGCGACGGGCCCGTCCACCTGGGGGTGGAGGGTGACCGTGTGACGCTGGAGGCCGGGGACCGCCAGGCGGCCGGGCCGCGCCTCGCGTACGACTTCCCCGACTACCGGCGTCTGGTGCGACTGCCGGCCGGACGGCGCGCCGTCGTCGACGTGGCTTCCTTCCGGACGGCCCTGGAGGACGGGCCCGTCCGCGCCGGTGAGATGGTCGAAGAGGGCGGGAGAGCGCAGGAGTTGAGTGTGCTCGACCTGGCCGATGACGGAACCGTGGCCGTGTGCGAGGAGGGCGACGAGGACCGGGACGTCGTCGCCGTCGACCGTCGGTTCCTGCTGGACGCGCTCGCCGCCGCCGGGCGGGACCGACTGGTCCTGGAGCTGGGCGCCCCCACGGCGCCGCTCGCGATCCGGCGGATTGACGACGAGGACACGTTCTCGCTGCTGATGCCGGTCCGCCTGGACGGCTGAGGGCAGCCCAGGGGCCTCTCCGCCCCGGCCGTCCCCCTGGACCGACGGCGTTGTCAGTGGTCGCCCCTACAGTTTTCCTCGACGTCACGCTCGTCGGCACCGTGGTGAGTGCCTGGTTGCGGACTGCGGCGGGCTCCGGCTCGCCGCCGCCCACGACCATCCGGCGCTGCCCCACCGCGAGAACCTGCGTCTCCTCGCCTCCGTGCCGGGCGCCCGGCTGCGCGTCGTCGCCCGGCTCGCCCCCGGCCCGCTCCCCCGCGCCACGCTGCTGGCCGTGAGCCATCCCACCGACCCCGGCGGACGCGTCGATCTCGGCCTGGACCGTCTCCGCCGCGCCGACCTGCCCGCCGTGCCGCTCCCACAGACCCAGCCCTCGCACCAGTCACCGCACGAGCCGTCACCCCAGCCCCCGCCACCACACAACACCCCTCCTCAGGAGCCCCCGCCCGCCATCGACGACGCCCCGGTCCACCTGCTGCGGCGCCGGGTCATGCAGGCCGTCTCCGGAGGGCGCCGCTCGTGCCGGCGTTCCCCGGCGACCGGGACGCCGAGGTCGCACGGCTGCGGCGGTACGGCCTGGGCACCGCGGGTGAGCTGCTCGCCGAGTTGCACACCACCGCGGCGGACCGCACGCGCGACCCCTTCGGCCGGCTGCTCCCGGCCGACACCGGCCGCTTCGTCCGCGCCTGGCTCGGCGCCGCCGTCTACACGGAGTCACTCGACCGCGCCCTGTGCGCCGCCGCGTGGGGCGCGGATCTCACCGCGGATCTCACCGCGGACTCCACCGCGGACCTCAGCGCGGATTCCACCGCGAGCCTCAGCGTGGACCTCTCCGCGCCGGACGACCCCGCGCCCAGGGCAGCCCCGGCCAAGCCCACGGACCGGACACCGGCCAAGCCCACGGACCAGACGCAGGGCGCGGGCACCAGGACCGGACGACAGTGAGGCGGTCCGCTCAGCGGAACCAGCCGCACGATCCGCCCGCTGAGCGGCGCGGGTCGCCGTAGTATCGGATGATCTCGTGGGGGAAGGCGGGCGGACATGGGCAGACAGCGTCCCGGTACGCCGACGCTGGAGGAGGTGGCAGCCCTCGCCGGCGTGGGGCGGGGCACCGTCTCGAGGGTCATCAACAACGCGGCCGGCGTGCGGGACTCGACGCGCCGCGCCGTGCAACGGGCCATCGCGGAGCTGGGGTACGTCCCGAACCTCGCGGCGCGTTCGCTGGCGGGGCACCGTGCGGACGCCGTCGCGCTGGTGATGACGGAGACGGACTGGCGGCTGTTCGGGGAGCCGTTCTTCACGGAGATCGTGCATGCCGTCGGCGACGCCCTGACCGACACACCCGTGCAGCTGCTGCTCACGCTGGTCCGTACGGACACCGAGCGCCGGCGGTTCGTGGAGTACGCGCGAGGCGGGCGGGTCGACGGTGTGCTGCTGATGTCCGTGCACGCCGCGGATCCGCTGCCGGACATGCTGGCCAAGGCGGGGCTGCCCACCGTGATGCTCGGGCGGCGTTCCGGCGACGAGAGCGTCACCTACGTCGACGCCGACAACGCCGGAGGTGCGCGCGGCGCGGTCACCTATCTGCTGGACGGAGGCCGGAGCGCGATCGGGGCCATCAGCGGGCCGCTGGACATGTACGTCGCCCAGTGCAGGCTGCGCGGATACCGGGAGGCTCTGGAGCTGGCCGGGGTGACGGCCGACCCGTCGCTGGTCGTCGAGGGCGCCGACTTCACGGAGGAGAGCGGGCGCCGGGCGATGGCCGGCCTGATCGGCCGTCACCCGGAGCTGGACGCGGTCTTCGCCGCCTCGGACACCCTGGCCGCCGGGGCGCTCGGCGCGCTGCGCGCCGCGGGCCGACGGGTGCCCCAGGACGTGGCGGTGATCGGCTTCGACGACTTCCAGCCGGCCCGGCCCACTGACCCGCCGCTGACGACGGTCCGGCAGCCGCTGGAGGAGATCGGCCGGACCATGGTGCGGCTGCTGCTGGAGGAGATGGAGGAGTCGCCCGTCGCCTGGCGGCACGTCATCCTCCGTACCGAGCTGGTACTCCGGGACTCCGCCTGATTGAGGCCTCCGCCGGGAGCGCTCCCGGCGGAGGCCCGGCTCTCACCTGGGGCGTCGGGATTCGTGCGACGACTCCGTTGCGCACAGTCTTGTCAGGAACATGAACGGCTCCTACAGTCCCCAGTCAACCGGTAGTTGGGAGCGCTCCCATCAGTGGGGAGTTGGGAGCGCTCCCGCACCGGCCCTTCCCCCCGCACCCTCCCGGAGAGGCCCCCATGCGAACGCCACCGCCCCAAGGCCGCACCTTACGCGGCCTCCTGTCGGCCCTGATCGCGACGCTCGCGAGCTTCGCGGCCGTCGCGACCCTGGTGA
The DNA here is from genome assembly GCF_042740985.1 of Streptomyces sp. NPDC058985. NCBI lineage: Bacteria > Bacillati > Actinomycetota > Actinomycetes > Kitasatosporales > Streptomycetaceae > Streptomyces > Streptomyces sp. NPDC058985. The sequence continues at coordinate 226,793 of NZ_JBHYJX010000008.1, forward strand.
CCGCGGCGCCGCCGGCCCAGGCGGACACCACGATCTGCGAACCCTTCGGAACGGCGACGATCCAGGGACGGTACGTCGTCCAGAACAACCGCTGGGGCTCCAGCGCCACCCAGTGCGTCACCGCGACCGACAGCGGTTTCCGGGTCACCCAGGCCGACGGCTCGGTGCCGACCAACGGAGCACCGAAGTCGTACCCGTCGGTCTTCAACGGCTGTCACTACACCACCTGTTCGCCGGGCACCAGCCTGCCCGCCCGGCTGAACACCGTGTCCAGCGCGCCGTCCAGCATCTCGTACGGCTACGTCGGCGACGCCGTCTACAACGCCTCCTACGACATATGGCTCGACCCGACGCCCCGGACCGACGGCGTCAACCAGACCGAGATCATGATCTGGTGCAACCGGGTGGGCCCGATCCAGCCCATCGGCTCCCCGGTCGGCACGGCCACCGTGGGTGGCCGGACCTGGGAGGTGTGGAGCGGCGGCAACGGATCCAACGACGTACTGTCCTTCGTGGCCCCGTCGGCGATCAGCAGTTGGAGCTTCGACGTCATGGACTTCGTCCGGGCGACCGTCGCGCGCGGTCTCGCCGAGGACGACTGGTACCTGACGAGCGTTCAGGCGGGCTTCGAGCCCTGGCAGAACGGCGCGGGCCTGGCCGTGAACTCCTTCTCCTCCACCGTGCAGACCGGCACCGGACCCGGCCCGGACCCCGACCCCGGCGAGCCGGGCGAGGCGACGTGCGAGGTGTCGTACGGCACGAACGTCTGGCAGAACGGCTTCACCGCGGACGTCACTGTCACCAATACCGGAACGGCGCCCGTCGACGGCTGGCGGCTCGCCTTCACCCTGCCCTCCGGCCAGCGGATCACCAACGCCTGGAACGCCTCGGTCACCCCGTCCTCGGGCACGGTCACGGCCACCGGCGTGGCACACAACGCCCGGATCGCTCCCGGCGGCAGCCTGTCGTTCGGCTTCCAGGGCGCGCACGGCGGGACGTTCGCCGAGCCGGACGGCTTCCGCCTGAACGACGCCGCCTGCACCACGGCGTAAGCGCTCCCCCGCCCGTCCGGTCGAAGCCCCGCCCCCGGACGGGCGGGGGCTCCATCTCCCCGCCGCCTCTCCCCAGACCTCGCTTGCTTGTCATGAACCGATCATGAACACCCGGTGGAATCAGGAGACCCCATGGCTCGACGCAGCAGACTCCTCTCCCTCGCGGCGGTGCTGGCCACCCTGCTCAGCGCGCTCGGCGTGACCCTCCTGCTCGGGCAGGGGCGCGCCGAGGCGCACGGCGTGGCGATGATGCCCGGCTCCCGCACCTACCTCTGCCAACTGGACGCCAAGACCGGCACAGGCGCCCTCGACCCGACGAACCCGGCCTGCCGGGCCGCCCTCGACGAGAGCGGCGGGTCGGCGCTGTACAACTGGTTCGCCGTACTCGACTCCAACGCGGGCGGACGCGGCGCGGGTTACGTGCCGGACGGCACCCTGTGCAGCGCCGGCGACCGTTCCCCGTACGACTTCTCCGCCTACAACGCGGCCCGCGCGGACTGGCCCCGGACGCATCTGACGTCCGGCTCGACGATCAAGGTGCAGTACAGCAACTGGGCGGCCCACCCGGGTGACTTCCGGGTCTATCTGACCAAGCCGGGCTGGTCGCCCACGTCCGAGCTGGGCTGGGACGACCTGGAACTGATCGAGACGGTGACCGATCCGCCGCAGCAGGGCTCGCCGGGTACCGACGGCGGCCACTACTTCTGGGATCTCGCGCTGCCCTCGGGCCGCTCGGGCGACGCGCTGATCTTCATGCAGTGGGTGCGTTCGGACAGCCAGGAGAACTTCTTCTCCTGCTCGGACGTCGTCTTCGACGGCGGCAACGGCGAGGTGACCGGCATCCGCGGTTCGGGAAGCACTCCGACCCCGGACCCGACGCCCACACCGACCCCGACGACTCCGCCCACGCACTCCGGTTCCTGCATGGCGGTCTACACCGTGGAGAACTCCTGGAGCGGTGGCTTCCAAGGCTCCGTGGAGGTGATGAACCACAGCAGCGAGCCCCTCAACGGCTGGGCGGTGCAGTGGCGGCCGGGCAGCGGGACCACGCTGGGCGGGGTGTGGAACGGTTCGGTGTCCAGCGGCGGCGACGGCACGGTGACGGTCCGGAACGTGGACCACAACCGCGTCATCCCACCGGATTCCAGCGTGACCTTCGGCTTCACGGCCACGTCCACGGGCAACGACTTCCCCGCGGGGACGATCGGCTGCGTCGCGCCCTGACCTCTTTCGAGTGAGGTCGGCGGTGCCCCGCCCCGGGCCCCGCCGACCTCACGTACCGGTTACGAATCGCTCAACCTCTGGTTGCGAAGCGGTGATCGGGCGACGATGGGGGCATGACTCCGGCCCAGCACGCCTTTGAGCGGCTGCAAGCCTGGCCCGACCTCACCGCGGGTTCGGCCAGTTGTGGAACCGGACGGGCACTGTGCTCCGTCCGCTCCGAGATCGTCCACTTCCATTCGGACCGGGACGTGGACCTCCACCTCACCCACCGGGCCATCCAGCGCTTCCAGTACGACCTCAGCGGCTCCAGCGCCATCCGGCTGGTCGCCGGCTCGCGCTGGGTGACCGTGCACCTGGACTGCGACGCCGACGTCGATCTTTTGCTGAGCCTGGTGAGCATCGCGCTCAAGGCCCATCAGTCCCGTCCGGCCGGCGACCCGCCCTCGGGGTGCAACTTCCGCCGGGTCACGGTGCTGCCCCGCACGGTGGCCGAGGAGGTCTGACGAACGCCGACGGCGGTGCGCCCGCCGTGGGGACACCGCCGTGACCCGATGTCAGCGGTCCGCCGGGCCCTCCGGGGCGCGCCGGACACCGGCCGCGGCGAGGACCGCGCCGAACAGGCACAGGACGCCGGTGACGGCCACGGCCAGATGGACGCCGTTCATGAACGCCTGCCCGCTGCCCTCCACCACGGCGGCCCGCAGGCCGGCCGGCAGGTCGCCGGAGACGGGTGCCACGCCCATCGCCACGGCGTCCTCGGCCTCCCGCAACCCGTGGGCCACGGCGGCCGGCACGCCCGCGCCGGTCAGCTCCCCGGTCAGCGTGGAGCCGACCCTGGCACTGATCAGCGAGACCAGGACGGACGTACCGAGCGCCCCGCCGATCTGCAGGGTGGTCGCCTGGAGGCCGCCGGCCACACCGGCGTACCGGACGGGGGCGTTGCCCACGATGGCGTCCGAGGAGGCCGACATCACCATGCCGACGCCGAGGCCGAGCGCGATGAACGGCGGCCACATCGTGGCGTAGGCGGAGTCGGTCTGCCAGGTGAGCATGCCGAAGCAGGATGCCGCCTGGAGCAGCATGCCCACCGGCATGGTCAGCCGCGGCCCGAAGCGCTGGGTCAGGGCCGCGCCCAGCGGTGAGGCGACCAGCGAGGCGAGACTGAGCGGAAGGGTGCGCACGCCCGCCTCGACCGGGGTGAAGCCGCGCACGTTCTGGAGGTACAGCATCACGAAGAAGATCACTCCGAGCATGACGAAGAAGTTCAGCGCGGTGATGACCGCGCCGGTCGTCAGTGCCCGGCTGCGGAACAGGCTCATCGGCAGCAACGGGTGCGCGGTCCGGGTCTCGTGCCGCCCGAACACGAGCAGCAGGACCAGTCCGGCGGCGACGGCACCCAGCGTTCCGGCGGAGGTCCAGCCCCAGGTCTCGCCCTTGACGACCCCGAAGACCACGGCCAGCAGGCCGAGGGCGAGCAGGACGAGACCGGGAAGGTCGAAGCGCTCCCGGCCGGCGGCCCCGCGGCTCTCCGGGAGGACGAGGACGCCGAAGACGATGGCGGCGACGCCTATGGGGGCGTTGATGTAGAAGACGGACTCCCAGTCGACGTGTTCCACGAGGAGCCCGCCGACGATGGGTCCGAGGGCGGTCGCCACCGCGGAGACCATGGCCCAGATGCCCACGGCCATGCCGAACTTCTTCGGCGGGAACACGGAGCGCAGCAGGCCGAGGGTGTTGGGCATCAGCAGTCCGCCGAAGGCGCCCTGGAGCGCGCGGAAGACGACCACGCCCTCGACCGAGCCGGAGAGGCCGATGGCGACGGAGGCGAGGGTGAAGCCGGCGACGCCCACGAGGTAGTAGGTGCGCCGTCCGAACCGGTCGCCGAGCTTGCCGCCCAGGATGAGAGTGGCGGCCAGGGCGAGCAGGTAGGCGTTGGTGACCCACTGGAGTTGGGCGGTCGACGCGTGCAGGTCGCTGCCGATCGCGGGGTTGGCGATGGCGACGACGGAGCCGTCGAGCTGGACCATGAAGAGTCCGAACGCGACGGCGAGCAGGGTCAGCCACGGGTTGGACCGCCGCCGGCCGGCCGCCGGTGGGGCGGTCTCGGCCGTGGGCGCGGTGGGGTCGGCCACGGAGGTGGAGGGCATGAAGGAGCCTTCGCTTCCAGGTTCGGGAGGATGGTGCGCCGGGACATGGCGGTCCGCGGGCCCACGGCGGACCGGCCGCGGGCACGACGGTGCGCCCGCGGCCGGCGGGAACGCGCGGATTCCGCCCGGTCAGCGGGCGGTGGGGTGGAGGTGGCGCGCCAACGCGTCAAGCGCGTCCAGGGCGGAGCCGAGCGCGCCCTGCTGCCCCTCGGTGAGGGAGGTCAGGGCGTGGCGGATGAACGCCGTCTCGAGTTCCCGCACCTCGGACACCCGCTGACGGGCCGTGGCCGTGAGGTGGAGGTGGGCGACCCGCTTGTCCGCGCTGTCCTGCCGGCGCTCCAGATCACCCCGCTCGGTGAGCTGGGAGACCAGGGCGCTGACGTTGTTCGGCTTCATCAGCAGGGCCTCGGCGGCCTCGCGCACCGTGGCGCCCTCGCGCTGCGCGACGAAGCGCAGCAGGGCGAGGTGACTCTCCGAGGGCTTGGGGTGCGGGTATGCGGCGGCGACCTGCCGGTCCAGCGCCCGGTGCAGCGCGGGAAGGCACGCCGCGAGCCCGGAGGCCACGCGGTCGATGTCCCGGCGGGGGGAGCTGGAGTCGGTCACCCGCGGATAATAGGTATAGGCATATAGGTATGTCAAAAGACCAAAGCCCGGGCCCGCCGCACCACCGGCGCAACGCACTCGCAACCTTCCCCGTGCTGGGATGCGCCCCATGGGCGACACATACGAGGAGACCCCCCGCGTCGAGCTGACCGCAGAGGCCGCCGTACTGCTGCGACGGCTCCGCGAGACGCACGGCCCGCTGATGTTCCACCAGTCCGGCGGCTGCTGCGACGGCAGCGCCCCCATGTGCTACCCCGCGGGCGAGTTCCGCACCGGCGGTTCGGACGTCCTGCTCGGCGAACTGGACGTCGACGGTGTCGCGGAGCCGGTGGAGTTCTGGATGTCGCGCAGCCAGTACGAGGTGTGGAGTCACACCCGGCTGACCGTGGACGTCGTCGTGGGCCGCGGCAGCGGCTTCTCCCTGGAGGCGCCCGAGGGGGTGCGCTTCCTCATCCGCTCGCGAGTCGTCGACGCCTAGCCCGCCCGCGGCCCGGTCTGAGGTCTGAGGTCTACGGTCTGAGGCTGCTCACGATGTCCGCCGTCGCGGTCAGACCGCTGTTGATGGTCGGGGCGATGCTCGTGCTCGCCAGGTAGAAGCCGAGCAGCAGGCACACCAGCGCGTGCGAGATCTTCAGCCCGCCGTTGCGCAGGAAGATCACCGCGAGGACGGACAGCAACAGCACCACAGAGATGGAAACGGCCATGGTCAACCTCCTCCGCCACGTCCACTTCGCGGCGTTCGGCCGCAAGTGTGGCGTAGCGGAGGGTTCGTCCGGGCGGCTGACCTGTCCGCCGAACGAGTGGTGTTCCCGCCGGAGCCCTACGCGCCCCGGTGGGCGTCGAGGAACGCCTCCAGGCCCGCGAGGTCGTCGGTGTTGAGGTGGTCGACGCCGGCGGCGACCAGTTCGGTCCACACGGCGTCCCGCGCGGGGCCCGCGATGTCGGGCGTGGCCCAGAACCGGACCCGCTGCCCGCGGGCGTGCGCCGCGCCGACGATGCCGCGCAGCCTGCGCCGTTCGGCGGGCGGGAAGGCGCCCACGCCCTGCCAGGTGAAGTTGAGCGTCCAGTTGTCGCTGATCAGCGGGACGAAGGAGGCGGGTGCGGTGGTGCCGAGGTCGGTGAGCCGGCCGTCGTAGAAGGCACGGCGGGTGCGCTGGGCCTCCATGGGGGCGCGCGCCGCCCGGTCGCCGGAGACCACCGCGGTGACCGCGCCGGGCAGGACCCGTCCGTGGGTGTAGGTCGTGAACAGGTGCCTGTGGCGGCGCAGTTGCCGGTCGAGTTCGAGGTACGTCGACGCACCCTCGGTCTTGATGTCGATGAGGAGTTGCAGGGCGCGGCTCTCCCGCCGGTAGACACGGCCGTGGTTGGCGCGGATCCGGGCGGCGAGGGGGTCGAGGTAGAGGGATTCCAGGGTGCGGGCCGGGTCGAGGTCCTCGGGGTCGTGGGCGACGAGGAGTTGGCCGTCGACCAGGTAGATGTCGGCTTCGACGCTGCCGAAGCGATGGTCGAGGGCGTCGAGGAGCGGGCGGGGGTGCTCGTAGTCGTTGTGGGCGTGCGCGCGCCACAACGGGCGCGGTCCGCGCCCGCCTTCGCTCGCCAGCGCGTTGCCTGCGGGCAGGGCGACCGCGCCCGCGAGGGCGGCGCCGAGGGTGGTGAGGGCTCTGCGTCGGGTGGTGAGGGCCATGCTCTGCCTCCCTGGATGTGCCGTACGGGACGCCTGTGAGTATGCGGTCCCGGTGCACTCAGGGAGCAGAGCCGTGCGGGGAGTTGGCCGGACCGCCCTCGGTCGTTCACCTCGACGGAGCCGGGCGCACGGTGCGTGCCCGCCCCTCGGGAGGGACGGGCACGCACCGACGGGACGGAAGGCCGTCAGGGGGCTCGGAGGTCGACCAGGTCGGCCAGGGCCGCCCGGTGGGTGCCCGCCGCGCCGTAGGCGATCGCGTCGGCCTTGGCCCGCTTCAGGTACAGGTGGACCGGGTGCTCCCAGGTCATGCCGATGCCGCCGTGCAGTTGCAGCGCCTCCTCGGCCGCGTGGACGGCCACCCGGGCCGCGTACGCCTGGGCCACGGCGACGGCGACGTCGGTGTCCTCGCCGGTGGCCAGGGCGTCGGCCGCGTTGCGGGCCGCGGCGCGCAGCCCGGCCACCTCCAGCCACAGCCCGGCGAGCCGGTGCTTGAGCGCCTGGAAACCGCCGACCTGGCGGTTGAACTGCTTGCGTTCCTTCAGGTAGCGGACGGTCTCGGTGAGCAGCCAGTCGGCGAGCCCCAGTTGCTCGGAGGCGAGCAGCCCGGCACCGGCCCGCAGGGCGCGCCGCACGGCCGGCCCGGAGTCGCCGAGCCGGCGCCCGGGGGCACCGTCGAGGGTGACGCGGGCGAGGGGCCGGGTGAGGTCCAGGGACGTCTGCGGGGTGACGGTCACGTCGGCGGTCCGGACCGCGTAGAGTCCCCCGTCGTCCGCGGGCACCAGCAGGACGTCGGCCACGGCCGCGTCGGCGATGCCGGTCAGTTCCCCGTGCAGGGTGCCCGCTTCGAGCCGCACGTCGGGGACGGGGCCGCCCGGTGCGACATGCAGCCCGACGGCGAGCGCGGCGAGGGAGGTCGCGGACGCCAGCTCGGTGAGCAGGTCGTCGGCCGCGCAGGCCAGCAGCGCCTCGGTGGCGACGACGGCGCTCGTCAGGTAGGGCACCGGCGCGACCGCGCGCCCCAGCTCCTCCAGCACTACGGCGGTTTCCCGGTGGGTGGCGCCCTGGCCGCCCAGTTCCTCCGGGATCAGCAGGCCGGCGAGGCCCATGGAGTCGGCGAGCGCCTTCCACAGCGACAGGTCCTGCGGGGTGGCCGATTCGGCGCGGGTGATGACGCCCGCTGGGTCGCAGTGGTCGGTGAGCAGGTCCCGGACGGCGGCGCGCAGCGCCTCTTCCTCCTCCGAGTAGAGCAGAGCGGGTTCCGGCTGTGCGCTCATCGGGCGAGGTCCTTCCATGCGACGTCCTTGTCGGTGCGCGGCTCGGCGGGCAGGCCCAGGACGCGTTCGGCGACGATGTTGAGCAGGACCTCGCTGGTCCCGCCCTCGATGCTGTTGCCCTTGGAGCGCAGGTAGCGGTACCCGGCGTCGCGGCCGGTGAAGTCCACCAGCTCGGGGCGGCGCATCGTCCAGTCGTCGTACAGCAGGCCCTCCTCGCCGAGGAGTTCGACCTCCAGGCCGCTGATCTCCTGGTTGAGCCGGGCGAAGTTCAGCTTCATGCCGGCGCCCTCGGGTCCGGGCTGGCCGGCCACCAGCTGCTGGCGCAGCCGTACGCCGGTGAGCCGGGCGACCTCGGCCTCGACCCACAGGCCGAGCAGCCGCTGGTGCAGGTCGTGGGTGCGCAGGTCGGGGCGTTCGCGCCAGGTGCCGGCGATCTTGCCGATCATGCCGCCCTCGCGGGGGATCGGGGTACCGCCGATGGCGACGCGCTCGTTGTTCAGCGTGGTCTGCGCGACCCGCCAGCCGTCGCCGGTCTCGCCGAGGCGCCGGGAGTCGGGGATGCGGACGCCGGTGAGGAAGACCTCGTTGAACTCGGCCTCGCCGGTGATCTGGCGCAGCGGGCGGACCTCGACGCCGGGGTCGGTCATGTCGCAGACGAAGTAGGTGATGCCCCGGTGCTTGGGCAGGTCCGGGTCGGTGCGGGCGATGAGGATGGCCCAGCGGGCCAGGTGCGCGCTGGAGGTCCACACCTTCTGCCCGTCGACGACCCAGCCCTCGCCCTCACGGACGGCCCGGGTGCCGAGCGCGGCGAGGTCGGATCCGGCGCCCGGTTCGCTGAACAGCTGGCACCACACCTCCTCGCCGGTCCACAGCGGGCGCAGCAGCCGGCGCTTCTGCTCCTCGGTGCCGTACTGGAGGATCGTCGGGGCGGCCATGCCGAGGCCGATGCCGATCCGCCGGGGGTCGTTGTCGGGAGCGCCGGCCGCCGCCAACTCGGCGTCCACGACGGCCTGGAGGGAGCGGGGGACGCCGAGTCCGCCGAGGCCCTGCGGGTAGTGCACCCAGGCGAGTCCGGCGTCGAAGCGGGCCCTCAGGAAGTCCAGGCGTTCCGTGCCGGCCGGCGGATAAGCGGCCAGCAACTCCTTGGTACGGGTGCGCAGTTCGGTCGCGTCGGTCATGCGGTGGCTCCCTTCTCCAGCGTCTGGGGTACGACGGCCACCCGGCCGGTCGTCCTGCCGTCGGCGACGCGCTGCACGGCGTCCGCCGCCCCGCCGAGCGGGACCCGCTCGCTCACCAGCGGCTTGATCGCGCCCCGCGCGGCCAGGTCGGTGAGCTGTTCGTGGCAGTGCTGGACCAGCTTGGGGTCCTTGGTGTTGTAGAGGCCCCAGTGCAGGCCGAGGATCGCGTAGTTCTTCACCAGGGCGTGGTTGAGCGCGGGGCTGGGAATGGTGCCGCTCGCGAAGCCGACGACGACGATCCGGCCCTCGAAGGCGACGGTCTTGGCGGACTGGGTGTAGGCCTGGCCGCCCACCGGGTCGTAGATTACGTCCGCGCCCCGCCCGCCGGTGGCCTCCTTCACGGCGGCGACGACGTCCTCGGCGTGCCGGTCGACGACCACGTCGCAGCCCTGTTCCCGCGCGACGGCCGCCTTCTCGGGCCCGCCCACGACACCGATGACGGTGGCGCCCGCGGCCTTGCCGAGCTGTACGGCCGCGCTGCCGACCCCTCCGGCGGCGGCGTGCACCAGCAGGGTCTCGCCGGCCTCCAGCCGCGCGCGGCGGTGCAGGCCGAACCAGCCGGTCTGGTAGCCGATGTGCAGGGCCGCGGCCTCGGCGTCGTCCAGCGCGTCCGGCGCGGGCAGCAGGGCCCGGGCCTCCGCGAGGGCGTACTCGGCGAAGCCGCCGTGGGGCAGCGCGGGGTTGGCGATGACGCGGCGCCCGTCCTCGGTCTCGCCGCAGATCTCCACGCCCGGTGTGAAGGGCAGCGGCGGCCTGATCTGGTACTGGCCCCGGCAGAGCAGGGCGTCCGGGAAGTTGATGTTGGCGGCGCGGACCCTCAGCAGGACCTGGCCGTCGCCGGGCGTGGGCGGCGCCACGTCCTCGAGGCGCATCACCTCGCCCGGCTCGCCGTTCTCGTGCACCTGCCATGCCTGCATGCGGGGCCTCCACCGACTGCGTCGTCCGACCGGGTCACTCGCATACTAAGCGGTCGCTTGCCGTTCGGGGAACAGCTCGGGCGCGGCCGTACGCCACGCACCGCCACCACACGCCGGGCGAGCCCCGTCGGCGGGGCCGGGCCGGTGCCCGCGCAACGCCCACCGTCTCCCTCGCCGACCCGGCCCCGGGGCGGCGACGCGCACCGTCGCCGCCCACCGGGCGGGCCTCACCCGCGGGCGGTGGGCCGCGCCCGTACGTGCATCCGCTCGCCCTGCGGGCCGAAGAGACTGAGGAACTCGGCGGGGCCCTCCCCCGTGGACCCGAACCAGTGCGGCACCCGGGTGTCGAACTCGGCGGCCTCCCCCGCCGACAGCACCACGTCGTGGTCCCCGAGCACGAGCCGGAGCCGCCCCGAGAGGACGTAGAGCCACTCGTACCCCTCGTGGGTACGCGGGTCCGGTTGCTCCTTGCGCGCGGGCTCCAGCACCTTGAACGCCTGGAGCCCGCCCGGCTGGCGGGTGAGCGGCCAGTGCGTGCGGCCGTGGCGGACGATCGGCTCGGACCGCACGCGGGGGTCGCCCACCGGCGGGGCGCCGACGAGTTCGTCCAGTGGCACCTGGTGGGCCTGGGCGATCGGCAGCAGCAGTTCGAGGCTCGGCTTGCGCAGGCCCGACTCCAGCCGCGACAGGGTGCTGACGGAGATGCCGGTGGTCTCGGACAGGGCCGCCAGGGTCACCTCGCGCTCCTTGCGGAGCTGGCGGAGCCGGGGGCCGACACCGGCGAGGACGTCGTCTGCAGTCATGTGAATATTGCAGAATCGGCAACAGGATTTGTCAATACCGGGGTGGTGGGGCGACCTTCTGGGTGGAGGTGGTCACCATGACCCAGAACGTCACCCCAACCCAGACTCCTACCCAGAGCGAGGACCCTTCCGGGACCTACGACGTGGCCGTCGTGGGCGGCGGGGCCGCCGGGCTGTCCGCCGCGCTCGTGCTGGGCCGGTCACGGCTGCGCACACTGGTCGTCGACGCCGGGGAGCCCCGCAACACGCCCTCGGACCACATGCAGGGCTACCTGACGCGGGACGGCATGTCGCCCGCCGAGTTCCTGGCGCTCGGCCGGGAGGAGATCGCGCGCTACGGCGTGGAACTGGTCCGCGACCGGGCGGTCGACGTGTCCCGGGACGGGGACTTCGCCGTGCGGCTGGCGGGCGGCGACACCGTGCGGGCCCGGCGGCTGATCGTCACCACCGGGCTCAGGGACGAGCTGCCGCCCGTGCCGGGAGTCGCCGAGCGGTTCGGCCGGGATGTACTGCACTGCCCGTTCTGCCACGGCTGGGAGGTGCGCGACGGACACTTCGGCGTGCTCGCCACCAGCCCGCTCAGTGTGCACCAGGCACTGATGGTCTCCGGCTGGTCGGACGACGTGACGCTCTTCCTGCACACCGTCGCCGAGGAGGAGCTGACCGACGACGACCTGCGCCGTCTCGCCGCGGCCGGGGTCAAAGTGGTCCCCGGCGAGGTCGCCGCCCTGCGGATCGAGGACGACCGGCTCACCGGGGTCCGGCTGGCCGACGGCTCGGCCCACGACCGCTCGGTCGTGTTCGTCGCCCCGCGGGCCGTACCGCAGACCGGACTGATGGAGCTGCTGGGCGCGGACCTCCAGGAGACCCCGTTCGGCGCGTACCCGGTGGTCGACGCGACGGGCCGCACCTCCGTCCCGGGCGTGTGGACGGCCGGCAACGCGCTGGGCTTCGGCGAGCAGGTCGTCCACGCGGCCAGCGGCGGCTACCGTGCGGCGGCGGCGATCGTCGGCGACCTGATCATGTCGAACCTGGACGCGGCCCTGGCGGAGTGAGAGGGGGCGTCGGGAGGGGCCGCCGTCCCGGCGTGCGAGGGGCGGACACCGGGAGGCGCCGTACCGGCGTGCCAGGGGCGGGACACCGGGAGGCGCCGTACCGGCGTGCCAGGGGCGGGACGCCGGGAGGCGCCGGCCGCGGACCGGGCGCCGTCCGGCGTGCGCGGATCGTCCGGGACCACGCCGCGCCCCCCACCCGCCGGACCCGGACCCGCCCGCCAGGTGTGTCCTCGCCCTCTCCGGTGCACCATGACTGCATGCTGCTTGCCCGGTTGGCCCAGGTGTCCCGGGAGGTCGCCGAGACGTCGGCGCGGTCCCGGAAGACCGTCCTGCTCGCGGAGTTGTTCCGGGAGGCGGAGGCGGCGGACGTGCCGGTCGTCATCCCCTACCTGGCGGGACGCCTCCCGCAGGGCAGGATCGGCGTCGGCTGGAAGGTGCTGAGCCGCGAGGTGACGCCGGCCGCCGAGCCGTCGCTCACCGTGCGTGACGTGGATGCCCGGCTCACCCACCTCGCCTCGGTGACCGGCACCGGTTCGCAGGCCGAGCGGGCGCGGCTGGTCGGCGAGCTGATGGGCGCGGCCACCGAGGACGAGCAGCGCTTCCTGATCGGGCTGCTGACCGGCGAGGTCCGGCAGGGTGCCCTGGACGCGGCCGCCGTCGAAGGGCTGGCCGCGGCGACGGACGCGCCCCCGGCCGACGTACGCCGGGCGGTGATGCTCGCGGGCTCCCTGCAGACGGTGGCCGAGGCCCTGCTCGCGGACGGGCCCGGCGCCCTGGAGGGGTTCCGGCTCACCGTCGGCCGGCCCGTGCTGCCGATGCTGGCACACAGCGCCTCCTCGGTCGCCGAGGCGGTCGGCAAGCTGGGCGCCTGCGCGGTCGAGGAGAAACTGGACGGCATCCGCGTCCAGGTGCACCGCGACCGCGGCACCGTCCGCCTCTACACCCGCACCCTGGACGACATCACCGGCCGGCTCCCCGAGGTCACCCGGGCGGCGCTCGCGCTGCCCGGCGAGCGGTTCATCCTGGACGGCGAGGTGCTCTCCCTGGACGGCAGCGGACGTCCCCGGTCGTTCCAGGAGACCGCCGGACGGGTCGGCTCCCGCACGGACGTGGCGACGGCGTCGCGGGCGGTCCCCGTCTCCGTGGTGTTCTTCGACGCGCTGTCCGTCGACGGCCACGACCTGCTCGACCTGCCGCTGACCGAGCGGCACGCGGCGCTGGCCCGGCTGGTCCCCGAGCCCGAACGAGTGCGGCGCACCCTGGTCGGCGGGCCCGAGGACACGCCGGCCGCCGAGGAGTTCCTCGCCGAGACGCTGCGGCGCGGCCACGAGGGCGTCGTCGTCAAGGGACTCGACGCCGGCTACAGCGCGGGCCGCCGCGGCGCGTCCTGGCTGAAGGTCAAGCCCGTCCACACGCTCGACCTGGTGGTGCTGGCCGCCGAGTGGGGCCACGGCCGCCGCACCGGCAGGCTGTCCAACCTCCACCTGGGCGCCCGCACGGCCGACGGCTCCTTCGCGATGCTGGGCAAGACCTTCAAGGGCATGACGGACGCGCTGCTGGCCTGGCAGACCGAGCGCCTCGGGCAGCTGGCCGTCGAGGAACACCCCTGGGGCGTGACCGTACGCCCCGAACTCGTCGTCGAGATCGCCTACGACGGCCTCCAGCGCTCCACCCGCTACCCGGCCGGCGTCACCCTCCGCTTCGCCCGCGTCGTCCGCTACCGCGAGGACAAGCGCCCCGAGGACGCGGACACCGTGGACACCCTGCTCGCCGCCCACCCGGGCGCCGCCCCGTGAGGCGCAGCGCGGGCCTGCTGCTGCACCGCCGCGGCCCCGGAGCGGAACTCCAGGTGCTCCTGGGGCACATGGGCGGCCCGTTCTACGCCCGTCGCGAGGCCGGCGCGTGGACGGTCCCCAAGGGCGAGTACGACCCCGCGGAACCGGCCTGGGACGCGGCCCGGCGGGAGTTCGAGGAGGAGCTGGGGCTGCCGCCGCCCGACGGGGAGGCCGTCCCGCTGGGCGAGGTGCGGCAGGCGGGCGGGAAGGTCGTCACGGTCTGGGCCGTCGAGGCCGACCTCGACCCGGCCACGGTCTCACCCGGCACCTTCCGTATGGAGTGGCCGCCGCGGTCGGGGCGGACCCAGGAGTTCCCCGAACTGGACCGGGTCGCCTGGTTCCCGGTGGAGCGGGCGCGCGAGGTGATCGTGACGGCACAGGCCGCGTTTCTCGACCGGCTGGCTGAGCACTCGCACTGACAAGAGGCGACGCGGTGCGGAAAGCCCGCACCGGACCCGTCCGCGTTGCGGCGCCCCGCGCCACGCGCCAGGGTCGAAGCACGAGCCAGCACCCAGGGAGGTCGGTCATGCCCATCGCGACGGTGAATCCGGCGAACGGCGAGACGCTCAGGACGTACGAGGCCATGGGCGAGGAGGAGATCGAGCGCCGGATCCAGCTCGCGGAGGCCACCTTCCGCACGTACCGGACGACGGCGCTCGACGAGCGCGCCCGGCTCATGCGCCGGGCCGCCGATCTTCTGGAGGCGGACCAGGAGGAGATCGGCAAGGTCATCACGACCGAGATGGGCAAGCCGGTCAAGCAGGCCCGAGCGGAGGCCGCCAAGTGCGCCAAGACGATGCGCTGGTACGCCGACCACGCGGCCTCCCTGCTCGCCGACGAGGAGCCCGCGGAGTCCGACGTGAAGGACTCCGGCGCCTCCCGGGCCCTGGTCCGCTACCGGCCGCTGGGCCCGGTGCTCGCGGTGATGCCGTGGAACTTCCCGCTCTGGCAGGTGATCCGGTTCGCGGCGCCCGCGCTGATGGCGGGCAACGTGGGGCTGCTCAAGCACGCCTCGAACGTGCCGCAGACCGCCCTGTACCTGGAGGACCTGTTCCACCGGGCGGGCTTCCCCGAGGGCTGCTTCCAGACCCTGCTCATCGGCTCGGCGGAGGTGGACGGCATCCTGCGCGACGAGCGGGTGCGGGCCGCCACCCTCACCGGCAGCGAGCCGGCCGGCCGTGCGGTCGCCGCCACGGCCGGGGAGATGATCAAGAAGACGGTGCTGGAGCTGGGCGGCAGCGACCCCTTCGTCGTGATGCCGTCCGCAGACGTGGACCGGGCCGCCGAGGTCGCCGTCACCGCGCGCACGCAGAACGCCGGGCAGTCCTGCATCGCCGCCAAGCGGTTCATCGTGCACACGGACGTGTACGACGCGTTCGTGGAACGCTTCACCGCGGGCATGAGGGCGCTGACCGTCGGCGACCCGCTGGACGAGGAGACCGAGGTCGGGCCGCTCTCCAGCGAGCAGGGCCTGAACGACGTGATGGAGCTGGTCGACGACGCGAAGCGGGCCGGTGCGACGGTGCTGTGCGGTGGCGAACGGCCCGAGGGACCGGGCTGGTACTACCCGCCGACCGTGCTGGCCGACGTGACGCGCGAGATGCGCATCCACCGCGAGGAGGCCTTCGGCCCCGTCGCCACGCTGTACCGGGTGGCGGACCTGGACGAGGCGGTGCTGATCGCCAACGACTCGGACTTCGGGCTCAGTTCCAACGTCTGGACCCGCGACGACGCCGACGTGGACCGCTTCGTACGGGATCTGGAGGCGGGCGGCGTGTACGTCAACGGGATGACCGCGTCCCATCCGGCGTTCCCGTTCGGCGGGGTCAAGCGGTCGGGCTACGGCCGTGAGCTGTCCGGGCACGGAATCCGGGAGTTCTGCAACATCACCACCGTATGGCACGGAGCGTGAGCCTTCCGCGACTACGATCCCCTTTGTGAACCGCGAAGTGACCCTGCCTCTGATCGTCGACGACCGCGGCACCCTGCAGGTCGCCGCGTCCGACGTGAGCAAGCTGCTGCGCACGGTGGGCGGGCGGTGGGTGCGGCTGGTGGAGGCGGGCGAGGTGAGTCTGGACGAGGACACGGTCGCGGCGCTCACCATCGAGCTGGCCAAGCTGGCCGACCGGATCGACGTGGCGTGCATCGCCCACAGCAGCGGCCCGTCCTCCTGACGCCGCGCCCCGGAACGGACCGGCCCGGCGAGAGATCGCCGGGCTCCGGCCCGCCGCCGGGCACTAACGAATCGGCACCCCCGCCAGCGTCCGCGCGATGACGAGCCGCTGAATCTCGCTCGTCCCCTCGAAGATGGTGTAGATCGCGGCGTCCCGGTGCATGCGCTCCACGGGGTACTCCCGCGTGTACCCGTTGCCGCCCAGGATCTGGACCGCCTGCGCGGTCACCTTCTTCGCCGTCTCGCTCGCGAACAGCTTGGACATCGACCCCTCGGCCGCCGTGAACGGCTTGCCGTTGATCGCCATCCAGGAGGCCCGCCACACCAGCAGCCGGGCCGCGTCGACGGACGTCCGCATGTCGGCGAGCTGGAAGGCGACGCCCTGGTTGTCGATGATCGGCCGCCCGAACTGCTCACGGGTCCGGGCGTACTCCAGCGCCTCCTCGTACGCGGCGCGGGCGGTGCCCACCGCCATGGCGCCGACGGCCGGGCGCGAGGCCTCGAAGGTGGCCATGGCGGCGTTCTTGACGCGCTCGCCGCCCTGCTTGGCCTTCTCCCGGGCGCGGGCCAGCCGGGCGTCCAGCTTCTCCTTGCCGCCGAGCAGGCAGGAGCCGGGAACGCGCACGTTGTCCAGGACCACCTCGGCGGTGTGCGAGGCGCGGATGCCGTGCTTCTTGAACTTCTGGCCCTGGGACAGCCCCGGGGTGGCCGGCGGCACGATGAAGGAGGCGTGACCCTTGGAGCCCAGCTCCGGGTCCACGACCGCGACGACGACGTGGACGTTGGCGATGCCGCCGTTGGTCGCCCAGGTCTTGGTGCCGTTGAGCACCCACTCGTCCTTGGCCTCGTCGTACACGGCGCGCGTGCGCATGGAGGCCACGTCGGAGCCGGCGTCCGGCTCGGAGGAGCAGAAGGCGGCGACCTTCACGTCGTTCACGTCGCCGTACATCTGGGGGATCCAGGTGCCGATCTGCTCCTCGGTGCCGTTGGCGAGGACACCGACGGCGGCAAGGCCGGTCCCGACGATGGACAGGGCGATGCCGGCGTCGCCCCAGAACAGCTCCTCCATCGCCATGGGGATGCCGAGGCCGGTGGGGTCGAAGTACTGCTGGGCATAGAAGTCGAGGGAGTAGATGCCGACCTTGGCGGCCTCCTGGATGACCGGCCAGGGAGTCTCCTCACGCTCGTCCCATTCGGCGGCCGCGGGGCGGATGACGTCGGCCGCGAAGCCGTGCAGCCAGTCCCGGACCTCCTTCTGTTCGTCGCTCAGCTCCATGGTGAACTCGGCCATGTCCCCTCCAGTGACCCACGTGCGTGTTACTTGCGGTAACACGAGTCTGTTACCGGTCGGTAGGAAAAGTCAACTCCCGAGGCCCCGTCGCCCTCCCGTTCGATGCCGGGCGCCCCGTGGGTGTTAGTTTGCGACGGCGTCACCGAAACAGCACGGGTGGGGAGAGCACATGGACACCACACAGCGGACCGACCAGCAGCGGTCCGCCGACCGCAGACGGCGCGAGCTGCTCGAGGCCGCCGACCGGGTGGTGCTGCGCGACGGTCCGCAGGCCTCGATGAACGCCATCGCCGCCGAGGCCGGCATCACCAAGCCGATCCTCTACCGCCACTTCGGCGACAAGGGCGGACTGTACGCCGCCCTCGCCGTCCGGCACACCGACGCCCTCCTCGCCTCGCTGCGGGCCGCCCTGGACGCCCCGGCGGAGCGGCGACAGCGCGTCGAGGCCACCCTGGACACCTATCTGGCGGCCATCGAGGCACGCCCGCAGGTGTACCGCTTCCTGATGCATCCGGCGGAGGGCGTCGCCACCCCGGCCGACCAGGCCGACCAGGGTTTCGACGTCGGCAGGCACTCGGCCCCGCTGCTGCGCCGGATGGGCGAGGAACTGGCCCAGGTCATCGAGGAACGCCTCGACGTCGGCCCCGGCACCCAGCAGTTGGCCCGGGTGTGGGGGCACGGCATCGTCGGCATGATGCACGCCGCGGGCGACTGGTGGCTGGGCGAACGCCCCTGCTCCCGGGCGGAGTTGGTGAGCACCCTGGCCGACCTGCTGTGGGGCCGGCTGGCGGCCGCCGGGGACAAGGCGGGCGGGCCCGGCTTCTGAGGGCCCCTTGGCCCACGCCCTCCTCCGGCCCCGGCCCCCGCGCGCTCAGCGGCGCCAGCCGGCGCGCGCCACCTGCCGCGCCAGCCGCCGGTGCCGCCATCCCGACAGCCGCTCGGAGTACACCCGCCCCTCCAGGTGATCGCACTCGTGCTGGAGGCACCGCGCGAAGAACCCGGTGCCGCGCACGGTGACGGGCTCCCCGGTCACCGTGAGTCCCGTCACGACGGCCTCGTCGTGCCGCTCGGTCCCGGCCTCCAGACCCGGCAGCGACAGACAGCCCTCCGCCCCGCGCACCACCACCCCGCCGGTCTCGACGAGCCGCGGGTTCACCAGGTGACCGAGGTGGCGCTCGTCCTCGTCGTCCGGGCAGTCGTAGACGAAGACGCGCAGCCCCGTGCCGATCTGGTTCGCGGCCAGGCCCACGCCGTGGGCCGCGTACATGGTCGCGAACAAGTCCTCCACGAGCCCCGCGAGTTCCGGACCGAAGTCCGTCACCTCCTCGCACGGGGCGTGCAGGACGGGATCGCCGAGGAGACCGAGGGGACGGACGCGCCCGTGGGCGCCCGGGATGGAGCCGTGTCGCATGGCGGCAAGAGTAAGGTCCCTGTGTCCCCCGGCGGGTCGCGCCCACCGCCGGAGCCCCGTGGCCGGTGCCGCGATTCGGGAGTGCGAACGGATCTCGATAGGCTGAGGTCCACACCACGTGGCCGTCAGGCTTCAGGCGCGGCGCGTACGCAAGGAGGATCGAGAACTGATGGCAGGCAACTCGGACCCGCTCTCGCCCCGGGCCAAGATCGCCGTGACCGCGGGCAAGGCGGTCGCGGCGGCTTCGCGCGCCGCGGGGCGCGGCAGCGGTTCGGTGATCGGCGGCAAGGTCGCGCTGAGACTCGATCCGGACCTCCTCAACCGGCTCGCCCAGCACCTGGACGTGACCCTGGTCTCGGCGACCAACGGCAAGACCACCACCACCCGGCTGATCGCCGAGGCGCTGCGCGCGGCGGGACCGGTCGTGTCCAACGCGCTCGGCGCCAACATGCCGGCCGGCATCACCTCGGCCCTCGCGGCCGGCGCGGACGCCCGCTACGGCGTCATCGAGGTCGACGAGAAGTACCTCGTCGGCGTCGCCCAGGCCACCGAGCCGAAGTGCATCGCGCTCCTCAACCTCTCCCGCGACCAGCTCGACCGCGCCGCCGAGACCCGCATGCTCGCCGAGAACTGGCGTGAGGGCCTGACCGGCTCGAAGGCCGTGGTCGTCGCCAACGCCGACGACCCGCTGGTGGTGTGGGCGGCGTCCTCCTCCCCCAACGTGATCTGGGTCGCCGCCGGCCAGATGTGGAAGGACGACGCCTGGTCCTGCCCGGCCTGCGGCGGCGTGATGCAGCGTCCCGGCGACGACTGGTTCTGCGGCGAGTGCGGCTTCCGCCGCCCCACACCGAGCTGGGCGCTCTCCGGCGACCACGTCCTCGACCCGCACGGCTCCGCCTGGCCGATCCACCTCCAGCTGCCGGGCCGCGCCAACAAGGCCAACGCCGCCTCCTCGGCCGCCGTCGCCGCCGTCTTCGGCGTGCCGCCGCAGGTCGCCCTGGAGCGCATGTACCAGGTGCAGGCGGTCGCCGGACGCTACGACGTGGTGCAGTTCCAGGGCCGCGACCTGCGTCTGCTGCTCGCCAAGAACCCGGCGGGCTGGCTGGAGACCTTCTCCCTGATCGACCCGCCGCCCACGCCCGTGATCCTCTCGGTGAACGCGCGGGGGGCCGACGGCACCGACACCTCCTGGCTGTGGGACGTGGACTACACCCGGCTGACCGGCCACCCGATCTGCGTGATCGGCGACCGCAAGCTGGACCTCGCGGTGCGCCTCGAGGTCGCCAACCAGCAGTTCCAGGTGTGCGAGGACCTCGACCAGGCGGTGCAGATGTGCCCGCCCGGCCGGATCGAGGTCATCGCCAACTACACCGCCTTCCAGGACCTGCGCCGCCGCGTCGGCAACTGACCGCGAGACTTCAGGGGACTTTCGTGAGCGACAACCAACTGCGGATCGTCTGGATCTACCCGGACCTGCTCAGCACGTACGGCGACCAGGGCAACGCCCTCGTGGTGGAGCGCCGGGCCCGCCAGCGCGGCCTCGACGTGGCCCGGCTCGACGTGCGCAGCGACCAGCAGATCCCGACCTCCGGCGACATCTACCTGATCGGCGGCGGCGAGGACCGTCCGCAGCGGCTCGCCGCCGAGCGGCTGCGCCGCGACGGCGGCCTGCACCGGGCCGTGGAGAACGGCGCGATCGTGTTCTCCGTCTGCGCCGGCTACCAGATCCTCGGCCACGAGTTCATCAACGACCTGGGCCAGCGGGAGCCGGGCCTCGGCCTGCTCGACGTGGTCTCGACGCGCGGCGAGGGAGCCCGGTGCGTCGGCGACGTCCTCGCCGACATCGACCCGCGCCTCGGGCTGCCGCCCCTGACCGGCTTCGAGAACCACCAGGGCGTCACCCACCTGGGCCCCACCGCGCGCCCGCTCTCCCAGGTCCGCTTCGGCAACGGCAACGGCACGGGCGACGGCACCGAGGGCGCGTACAACGACACGGTCTTCGGTACGTACATGCACGGCCCGGTGCTGGCACGCAACCCGCAGATCGCCGACCTGCTGCTCAAGCTCGCCCTCGACGTGAACGCCCTGCCGCCGACGGACGACCGCTGGTACGAGGCGCTCCGCAACGAACGCATCGCCGCTGCCCAGCAGCCTGCCTGATCCACCTCGGCGGGCCCGTCTGATGGGTCATCCGCACAGGTGAGCGGAGAGGTCCAGTAGGCGGACGCGTGGTTCGGTCCCGGCCCCCGATGCCGCTAGGGTGGCGGGGATCGAGCCGGACAGCGCGGTCCGGACCCGTGCCACGTTTGAGAAGGTATTTCGGGCTATGCGCATTGGTGTCCTCACGTCCGGCGGCGACTGCCCCGGCCTGAACGCCGTCATCCGGTCCGTCGTGCACCGCGCCGTCGTCGACCACGGCGACGAGGTCATCGGCTTCCGGGACGGCTGGAAGGGCCTCCTGGAGTGCGACTACCTGAAGCTCGACCTCGACGCGGTGGGCGGCATCCTGGCCCGCGGCGGCACCATCCTCGGCTCCTCCCGGGTCCGCCCCGAGCACCTGCGGGACGGCGTGGAGCGGGCCCGCGGCCACGTCGAGGAACTCGGCCTGGACGCGATCATCCCGATCGGCGGCGAAGGCACCCTGAAGGCGGCCCGCCTGCTGTCGGACAACGGCCTGCCCATCGTCGGCGTGCCCAAGACCATCGACAACGACATAGCGGTCACCGATGTGACGTTCGGCTTCGACACCGCCGTGACCGTGGCGACCGAGGCCCTGGACCGGCTGAAGACCACCGCCGAGTCCCATCAGCGGGTGCTGATCGTGGAGGTCATGGGCCGTCACACCGGCTGGATCGCGCTGCACTCGGGTATGGCGGCCGGTGCCCACGCCGTGGTCGTCCCGGAGCGGCCCTTCGACATCGACGAGTTGACCGCGAAGGTCGGCGAGCGGTTCTCGGCGGGCAAGCGGTTCGCGATCGTGGTGGCCGCGGAGGGTGCCAAGCCGAAGGCGGGCACCATGGACTTCGACGAGGGCGGCAAGGACGTCTACGGGCACGAGCGCTTCGCCGGGATCGCCCGCCAGCTCTCCATCGAGCTGGAGGAGCGGCTCGGCAAGGAGGCCCGGCCGGTGATCCTCGGACACGTCCAGCGCGGGGGCACGCCGACGGCGTACGACCGGGTGCTGGCGACGCGGTTCGGGTGGCATGCGGTGGAGGCCGTGCATCGTGGGGAGTTCGGGATGATGACGGCCCTGCGCGGGACGGACATCGCGATGGTGCCTCTCGCTGACGCGGTCGAGGCGTTGAAGACGGTGCCGGATGCGCGGTACGCGGAGGCGGAGTGCGTTCTCTGATTGCCGGGCGCCGCTGAGAGCTCGGGTCCGTCGGTTCGTCGCGGGCTGCGGCTCGTGTGTGGTTGCTCGCGCAGTTCCCCGCGCCCCTGAGGGGCGCTCAACGCCCCCGGTGACTTGAGTCGCCGGGGGCGGTTCTAGTCTTGCTTCGGACAGACTGCGTTCAACCCCCACGAATCAGGAGCCGGCGGATGGATCACAGCGGGCACGGCATGACGATGGATCTGCCGCCGTTCACGCTGGGGCGGGGGCTCGCCTGGTCGGCGGACCCGTTCTTCCTGATCGCCTGCCTGCTGGGACTGGCGCTGTACGGCTGGGGTGTGGCGCGGCTGGTGCGGCGCGGTGACAAGTGGCCGGTCGGCCGGACCGTGGCCTTCGTCATCGGCGTGCTGAGCATCGTGCTCATGATGTGCACCAAGATCAACGACTACGGCATGGTCATGTTCAGCGTGCACATGGTGCAGCACATGATCATCAGCATGGTCTCGCCGATCCTGATCCTGCTCGGCGCCCCGATCACGCTGGCCCTGCGCGCGCTGCCGCCGGCGGCCCGCGGCAGCAAGGGTCCCCGCGAACTGCTGCTGATGCTGCTGCACAGCCGCTACATGCGGATCATCACGCATGCCGCGTTCACCATCCCGCTGTTCATCGCCAGCCTGTACGCCCTGTACTTCACGCCTCTCTTCGACTTCCTGATGGGCTCCCGGGCCGGGCACATCGCGATGATGGTGCACTTCCTCGCCGTCGGGCTGGTGTTCTTCTGGCCGATCATGGGCGTGGATCCGGGGCCGCACCGGCCCGGCTACCTGATGCGGATGCTGGAGCTGTTCGCGGGCATGCCGTTCCACGCGTTCTTCGGCATCGCGCTGATGATGGGATCGTCGCCGATGGTGAAGACGTTCGAGAACCCGCCCGCGTCGCTCGGCATCGACGCGCTCTCCGACCAGAACGCGGCGGGCGGCATCGCCTGGGCCTTCAGCGAGGTCCCGTCCGTGCTGGTCCTGCTCGCCCTGCTCTTCCAGTGGTACGCCTCCGAGCAGCGCCAGGCCCGCCGTACCGACCGGGCCGCCGAACGGGACGGCGACAAGGAGCTGGCGGCCTACAACGCCTACCTGGCCTCGCTGAACACCCGCGGCGGCTGACGCGGATCGGGCCCGTATCCGGCCTTCCGTGCCCTATCCAGGCAGAACCGGGGCACCATGGAAGGCAACGGACCACGAGGAGGGTGTTGCGATGCCCGGTTCCACGGACAGTTCGACGAAGACCATGGGGGCGCTCACCATCGGCGGCCTCGTCGCGGTGACGGCCTACACGGTGGCGCTCGGAAGCAACGGCTGGCTGTGGTTCGGCTGGGTCGTGCTGGGACTGATCACCCTGGGGATGGTGGCCACCCGCAGCGCCTGAGCGGGTGGCGCGCCCGCCCCCTCACTCGCGGCCCAGCCGGCCCGCCGAGTGGACGCCCGGCTGGTACTTCGGCAGCCGGACGGTGATCTTCATGCCCGCGCCGACGGCCGTCTCGATGACGAGCCCGTGGTCGTCTCCGTAGACCTGGCGGAGGCGGTCGTCGACGTTGGACAGCCCGATGCCGCCCGACGGGCTGACCTCGCGCGCGAGGATGCGGCGCAGCAGGCCCGGGTCCATGCCGGCGCCGTCGTCCTCGATGACGACCAGGGCCTCGGCGCCCGCGTCCTGCGCGGTGATCTGGATGCGGCAGCGGTCGGCCTTGCCCTCAAGACCGTGCTTGACGGCGTTCTCGACGAGCGGCTGGAGGCACAGGAAGGGCAGGGCGACCGGCAGCACCTCGGGGGCGACCTGGAGGGTGACGGCGAGGCGGTCGCCGAAGCGGGCCCGCACCAGCGCCAGGTAGTGGTCGATGGCGTGCAGCTCGTCGGCGAGGGTGGTGAAGTCCCCGTGCCGGCGGAACGAGTAGCGGGTGAAGTCGGCGAACTCCAGCAGCAGCTCCCGGGCGCGCTCGGGATCGGTGCGGACGAAGGACGCGATCACCGCGAGCGAGTTGAAGATGAAGTGCGGCGAGATCTGCGCCCGCAGCGCCTTGATCTCGGCCTCGATGAGCCGGGTGCGGGACTGGTCGAGGTCGGCCAGCTCCAGTTGGACGGAGACCCAGCGGGCGACCTCCCCGGCGGCCCGGACCAGGACGGCGGACTCGCGGGGCGCGCAGGCGACCAGGGCACCGTGCACCCGGTCGTCGACGGTGAGCGGGGCGACCACCGCCCAGCGCACCGAACAGTCGGGGATGTCGCAGGTCAGCCAGAACGCCTCGCCGCGGCCCGTCTCCAGCGGCCCGGCGAGGCGTTCCATGATCTCCGCGCGGTGATGGCCGCCCACACCGTCCCAGACCAGGACCTCCTTGAGGTCGGTCAGGCACAGCGCGTCCGTGCCGAGCAGGGAGCGCAGCTTGCGGGCGGACTTGCCGGCGGTCTCCTCGGTCAGGCCCGCCCGCAGCGGGGGCGTGGCCAGGGACGCGGTGTGCAGGGTCTGGAAGGTGGCGTGCTCGACCGGGGTGCCCAGGCCGCCGAGGCTCTGCGGGCGGGCGGTGCGCCGACCCAGCCAGAAGCCCGCCGCCAGCAGGGGCAGCAGGGCCACGGCGAGGCCCGCCAGGAAACCGCCCAGGGAGCCGCTCACTGCGTCGCCCCCTCGCGCGGCGTCCGGGGACCGCCCGAGGGCAGCGCGCCGGCGGTCAGCGCGTCCGCCGGGCGGCCCTCCCCGCGCAGCTCCTCCGCGCTCAGCTGCTCCGGCAGGTGGAAGCGGGCCAGGATCGCCGCCGTCCCGGCCGGTACCCGGCCCGGCGTGGCCAGGGAGACCAGCACCATGGTGAGGAAGCCCAGCGGCACCGACCAGAGCGCCGGCCAGGCCAGCAGCGCGTGCAGCGCCCCGCCGCCGCCCGGGAAGCCGCCCATGGTGGCGGCGACGGCGAGCAGGGCGGAGCCGCCGCCCACCAGCATCCCGGCCGCGGCGCCGGGCGGGGTCAGCCGGCGCCACCAGATGCCGAGGACGAGCAGCGGGCAGAAGGACGAGGCCGACACGGCGAAGGCGAGGCCGACGGCGTCGGCGACGGGCAGTCCGCCGACCAGCGCGCTCGCCGCCAGCGGCACGGACATGGCGAGGAGGGTGCCGAGGCGGAAGTGCGGCACGCCCCGGGACGGCAGCACGTCCTGGGTGAGGACGCCCGCGACGGCCATGGTCAGCCCCGAGGCGGTGGACAGGAACGCGGCGAAGGCGCCGCCCGCGACCAGCGCGCCGAGCAGGTCGCCGCCCACTCCCCCGATGATCCGGTCGGGCAGCAGCAGGACGGCGGCGTCGGCGTCCCCGGTGAGGGTCAGCTCGGGGGCGTAGAGGCGGCCGAGGGCGCCGTAGACGGGCGGCAGCAGGTAGAAGGCGCCGATCAGGCCGAGCACGGCGACGGTGGTGCGGCGGGCGGCGACGCCGTGCGGGCTGGTGTAGAAGCGCACAACGACGTGCGGCAGGCCCATGGTGCCCAGGAAGGTGGCGAGGATCAGGCCGTACGTGGCGTACAGCGGGCGTTCCGTGCGGCTCTCGGCGCGGGAGGGCGACAAGGCGTCGTCGGCGCCGCGTCCGGCGGCCGGGACCGGGGTGTCCTTGGCGAAGGTGAGGCGGGTGCCGGCCTCGATGCGGTGAGTGCCGGCGGGGAGGCTCAGCCGGGTGCCGTCGTGGGCGCGGCCGTCCACGGTGCCGTCGACGGTGACGGTCAGCGGGCGGTCGAGCTTGAGGGTGAGGCCCTCGTCGACCCGCACGGAGCGCTGCTCGCGGAAGGTGGCCGGTTCCTCGAAGGGGCGGCCGGGCGCGCCGTCGCCCTGCCAGGCGAGCACCAGGAAGAGGGCGGGGACGAGCAGGGCGGTGAGTTTCAGCCAGTACTGGAAGGCCTGGACGAAGGTGATGCTGCGCATGCCGCCGGCGGCGACCACACCGGTGACGACGACGGCGACGATCACCCCGCCGAGCCAGTCGGGGGCGCCGCTGAGCACGGTGAGGGTCAGCCCGGCGCCCTGGAGCTGGGGCAGCAGGTACAGCCAGCCGACCCCGACGACGAAGGCTCCCGCGAGCCGCCGCACCCCCTGGGAGGCGAGCCGCGCCTCGGCGAAGTCGGGCAGCGTGTAGGCGCCGGAGCGGCGCAGCGGGGCCGCCACGAAGAGCAGCAGGACCAGGTAGCCGGCGGTGTAGCCGACCGGGTACCAGAGCATGTCGGGGCCCTGGACGAGGACCAGTCCCGCGATGCCGAGGAAGGAGGCGGCGGAGAGGTACTCGCCGCTGATGGCGGCGGCGTTCAGGCGCGGGCCGACGGTGCGGGAGGCGACGTAGAAGTCGGAGGTGGTGCGGGAGATGCGCAGGCCGAAGGCGCCGACCAGGACGGTGGCCACGACGACCAGGGCGACCGCGGGTATGGCGTAGCTGGAGTTCATCGGTCCTCGACGAGGCGCACGAAGTCCCGTTCGTTGCGCTCGGCACGGCGCACGTACCAGCGGGCGAGGAGGACCAGCGGGGCGTACAGGCCGAAGCCGAGGACGGCCCATTCCAGGCGGCGGGCGTCGGGCAGTGCCGCGAAGAGCAGGGGCAGCGGTCCGACGAGGAGGCCGAGGACCGCGAGGGCGGTGAGGCCGGCGCGCAGCTGGCTGCGCATGAGGGAGCGGACGTAGGTGTGGCCGAGGGTGGTCTGCTCGTCGATCTCGGTGCGCGGGCGGTAGTAGCCGGAGGCCCGCCGGGTGCGCCTGGGCGGGCCGGTGACGGTGACACGGCGCTCGCCGGGGTCCTGGGGCACGGTCACGGCCTCCGCATGAGCAGGTCCCGCAGCTCGCGGGCGTGGCGGCGGCTGACCTGGAGTTCCTCGGTGCCGACCAGGACGCTGACGGTGCCGGCGTCCAGGCGGAGTTCGCCGATGTGGCGCAGGGCGACGAGGTGCCGGCGGTGGATGCGGACGAAGCCGCGGGCCCGCCAGCGTTCCTCCAGGGTGGACAGCGGGATGCGGACGAGGTGGCTGCCCTTGTCGGTGTGCAGGCGGGCGTAGTCGCCCTGGGCCTCGGCGTGGGTGATGTCGTCGACGGGGACGAAGCGGGCGACCCCGCCGAGTTCCACCGTGATGTGGTCGGGGTCGGGTTCGTGGACGGGTATCCGCGGTGAGGGGGGCGTCGCGCCGCGCTGCTCGACGGCGCGGCGCACCGCCTCGGCGAGCCGTTCCCGGCGCACGGGTTTGAGGACGTAGTCGACCGCCTCCAGGTCGAAGGCCTGCACGGCGAAGTCCTCGTGGGCGGTGACGAACACGATCAGCGGCGGCCGCGCGAACCCGGTCAGCAGCCGGGCGAGGTCCAGTCCGTCGAGGCCGGGCATCTGGATGTCGAGGAAGACGACGTCGATGGCGTCCGGCCCGTCGGGGCCCGACTCCAGCGCCCGGTTGATGCGGCGCAGCGCCTCGGTCGCGTCGCTCGCGCCCTCCGCCGCGCCGATGCGGGGATCGGCGTTGAGGAGGTACACGAGTTCTTCGAGCGTGGGGCGTTCGTCGTCGACAGCGAGGGCGCGCAGCATGAGGCTGGAGTGTAGGAGTAATCCGTACGCCTGCACACGGGCCGGGCGTGGGCGTCTCCGCTGGATACAGTGCCCGCATGAACAGCAGGCCCACTCCGTTCGACGAACTCGACCGGAAGATCGTCACCGCCCTGATGACGAACGCCAGGACGTCCTTCGCCGAGATCGGCGCGGAGATCGGGCTCTCCTCGACGGCGGTCAAGCGCCGGGTGGACCGGCTGCGCGAGACCGGCGTGATCACCGGGTTCACGGCGACGGTGCGGCCCGCCGCGCTGGGCTGGCGCACGGAGGCGTACGTGGAGGTGTACTGCGAGGGGGCGGCGCCGCCGCGGCGGCTGGCGGAGGTCGTGCGGGGCTATCCGGAGATCAGGGCGGCGATGACGGTGACCGGCGGCGCGGACGCCCTGCTGCACGTGCGGGCGCGGGACGTGGAGCACTTCGAGGAGGTGCTGGAGCGGATCCGTGCGGAGCCGTTCATCCGCAAGACGATCAGTGTGATGGTGCTGTCCCACCTGATCCCGGACAGTCCGGAGGCGGGCGCGGGCCTGCTGGCTCCGGAGGGCGCAGCAGACGTGCGCTGACCTGGTGGAAGACGCATCGATCGTGCGGCAACACGCAGCCTTTGTCGCTTGTCCGGCGTGGTCGTCGCTTTCTACCGTGGTGTCAACCCAGTTACACACCGTGAGGAGCGGAGGTACCCCTCTGTGCCCGAGTCCCGTGTGCCGCGCCGACGGCGCTTCCTGGTCTGCGAACCCAGGCACTTCGCCGTGCAGTACGCGATCAATCCGTGGATGAGCACCGACCGACCGGTCGATGTCATACGCGCCCTCGACCAGTGGCAGGCGCTGGTCGACGCCTACCGTGCCCACGGCCACACCGTCGACGGCGTCGACCCGGTCCCGGGCCTGCCCGACATGGTGTTCGCCGCGAACTGCGCGGTCGTCGTCGAGGGGCGGGTCTTCGGCTCGCTCTTCCACGCGCCCGAGCGACGCCCCGAGTCCCTGCCCTTCATGGCGTGGTTCAAGACGGGGGGCTTCGAGGTCCAGCTTCCCGAGTCGGTCTGCGAGGGCGAGGGCGACCTGGTCCCGGCCGGCCGCTGGATCCTGGCCGGCACCGGGTTCCGCACCACCCGTGAGGCACATCGGGAGGTGCAGGAGTTCTTCGGCGTGCCGGTGGTCTCGCTGACGCTGGTGGACCCGTACTTCTACCACCTGGACACGGCGCTGTTCGTGCTCGACGACGGGGCGGACGGCACCGAGGCGAACATCGCCTACTATCCCGAGGCGTTCTCGCCGGGCAGCCGCGAGGTGCTGGAGCGGCTGTACCCGGACGCGGTGCTCGCCACCCGCGAGGACGCCATGGCGTTCGGGCTGAACTCCGTCTCCGACGGGCGGCACGTGTTCATCGCGCCCCAGGCCCGTGCCCTGGCCGACCGGCTCGCCGGCCGCGGCTACGTGCCCGTCCCCGTCGACCTGTCCGAGTTCCACAAGGCCGGTGGCGGCATCAAGTGCTGCACCCAGGAGATCCGGGAGACCCGCTCATGACCGCACCCGCCCCCACCCGCGGCTCCGCGGAGCTGATCCGCGCGGAGGAGCCCGTCCTCGCGCACAACTACCACCCGCTGCCCGTGGTCGTGGCCCGCGCGGAGGGCGCCTGGGTCGAGGACGTGGAGGGCCGCCGCTACCTGGACATGCTGGCGGGCTACTCGGCGCTCAACTTCGGGCACCGCCACCCGGCGCTGATCGAGGCCGCCCACCGCCAGCTGGACCGGCTCACCCTCACCTCACGCGCCTTCCACAACGACCGGCTCGCGGGCTTCGCGGAGCGGCTGGCCGCGCTGACCGGTACGGACATGGTGCTGCCGATGAACACCGGCGCGGAGGCGGTGGAGAGCGGCATCAAGGTGGCCCGCAAGTGGGCCTACGACGTGAAGGGCGTCCCGGCGGACCGGGCGACGATCGTGGTCGCGGCGGACAACTTCCACGGCCGGACGACGACGATCGTCAGCTTCTCCACGGACGAGACGGCGCGCGCGGGCTTCGGCCCGTTCACGCCGGGTTTCCGGGTGGTGCCGTACAACGACCTGGCGGCCATGGAGGCGGCCGTCGACGAGACGACGGCGGCCGTGCTGATCGAGCCGATCCAGGGCGAGGCGGGGGTGCTGATCCCGGACGACGGCTATCTGGCCGGGGTGCGGGAGCTGACCCGCCGGGCGGGCTGTCTGTTCATCGCGGACGAGATCCAGTCGGGTCTCGGCCGCACCGGGCACACGCTCGCCGTCGCCCACGAGTCGGTCGAGCCGGACGTGGTACTGCTCGGCAAGGCGCTCGGCGGCGGCATCGTCCCGGTGTCGGCGGTGGTCGGCCGCCGGGACGTGCTGGGCGTGCTGCACCCGGGCGAGCACGGTTCGACGTTCGGCGGCAACCCGCTGGCGGCCGCGGTCGGCACGGCGGTGGTGGAGCTGCTGGAGACCGGCGAGTTCCAGCGCCGCGCGGCGGAGCTGGGGGCAGTGCTGCGCGCGGGTCTGGCCGCGCTGGTCGGCAGGGGCGTCGTCGGCTTCCGCGCGCGGGGGCTGTGGGCGGGGGTCGACGTGGACCCGGCGCTGGGTACCGGCCGCGAAATCAGCGAGCGGCTGATGCGCGAGGGCGTCCTCGTCAAGGACACGCACGGCTCGACGATCCGGCTGGCGCCGCCGCTGACGGTCACCGCCGCGGAGCTGGAGGGGGCGCTCGGGACGCTGGAGAAGGTTCTGACGTCCTGACCAGAGCGCGTCCTACGGAGCGGTTCGGCCCCGGTCGAGCCGCTCCACGCGCGTGACGTTCTCGCGGTCCTCGGCGTCCTCGCTCGGCCCGCCCGCGAACCAGGCGTCGAGGATCTCCCGCAGCAGCGGCGCCGACGTCAGGCGCAGGCTGAGGGCTAGCACGTTCGCGTCGTTCCACCGGCGGGCCCCGTCCGCCGTGTACGCGTCGGCGCACAGGGCCGCGCGGACGCCCGGCACCTTGTTGGCGGCGATCGACGCACCGGTGCCGGTCCAGCAGCACACCACGGCCTGGTCGGCCCGCCCGTCGGCGACCTCGCGGGCCGCCCGCTCCGAGCACACGGCCCACCGGTCGTCCGCCCCGGCACTCAGCGCGCCGTGCGCGAGCACCTCGTGTCCGCGTCCGCGCAGCTCCTCCACGAGGAGCCGGGCCACGGGTTCGTCCATGTCGGAGGAGACGGCGATGCGCATGCGCGCAGGGTACCGCCCGCCCTCTCACCTCATCGGCTCAACCACATGACTGAAGTCACGACCATACCCAGCATGATCGAGGGAAGGGGTACGACCTGAGATTCGTACGACCGAGCAGCGCTCCGGCAGGAGTGGCTGCGCGTGGAAAGGGAGGCCGCCACGTCCCCCACCGACAACGGCCAGGAACCCGACGCCGCGGCGGTGCGCCGCCACCGGGCCCTGTTCCGGGCCATCAAGCGCCGGCAGAACCCCCGGCTGCGCCGGTCGGACATCACCGTCACGGACGAGGCCGCGGTCAAGCGTGCCGTGAAGGCGGCGTCCCTCGGCAATGCCATGGAGTGGTTCGACTTCGGCATCTACGCCTACCTGGCCGGCACCATCGGCCGGGTGTTCTTCCCGTCCGGGAGCGACACGGCGCAGCTGCTCTCCTCCTTCGCCACGTTCGCCGTGGCGTTCCTGGTGCGTCCGCTGGGCGGCATGTTCTTCGGCCCGATGGGTGACAAGATCGGCCGCAAGAAGGTGCTCGCGCTGACGATGATCCTGATGGCGATCGGCACCGCCGCCATCGGACTCATCCCCAGCTACGCCTCGATCGGCTTCTGGGCGCCGGTCCTGCTGATCGTGTTCCGTCTGCTCCAGGGCTTCTCGACCGGCGGCGAGTACGGCGGTGCCTCCACGTTCATCGCCGAGTACGCGCCCGACAAGCGGCGCGGCTTCTTCGGCAGCTTCCTGGAGCTGGGCACACTCGCCGGGTACACCGGCGCGGCGAGTCTGGTCACCGGGCTCACGGCCTGGCTCGGCACCGACGCGATGGACGCCTGGGGCTGGCGCATCCCGTTCCTGGTCGCGGCGCCGCTCGGCATCGTCGGTATCTACCTGCGGCTGAGGCTGGACGACACGCCCGCGTTCCTGAAGCTGGAGGACTCCAGCGTGCACGTCTCGGAGGCGGCGACGGCGGTCGAGACCACCGCCCGGGGCGACCTCGCCAAGATCTTCCGGACCCACTGGCGGTCGCTGGTGCTGTGCATCGCGCTGGTCGGCGCGTACAACATCACCGACTACATGCTGCTGTCGTACATGCCGACGTACCTGTCGGACGAGCTGGACTACAGCGAGAGCCACGGCCTGATGATCCTGGTGGCGACGATGGTGCTGCTGATGCTGATCATCAACCAGGTCGGCAGGCTGTCCGACCGCTTCGGCCGCAAGCCCCTGCTGATGACCGGCATGATCGGCTTCTTCGTCCTGTCCGCACCGGCCTTCGTACTGGTCCAGGAGGGCAGTCTGCTCGCCGTCTCCGCGGGCATGCTGATGCTCGGACTGTCCCTGGTGTGCCTGCTCGGCACGATGTCGGCGGCGCTCCCGGCGATGTTCCCCACCAACGTCCGGTACGGGTCCCTGTCGGTCGGCTACAACCTCTCGGCGTCCCTGTTCGGCGGCACCACGCCGCTGGTCATCACCGCGCTGATCAGCGTGACCGGCTCCGACATGATGCCCGCCTACTACGCGATGGCCGCGGCCCTGATCGGTGTCGTGGCGGTGGCCTGCATGAAGGAGACGGCCCAGCAGCCGCTGGAAGGCTCCCCGCCGTCGGTGCAGAGCGACGAGGAGGCCGCGGAGATGGTGGAGGCGCAGGCGCCGACGCCGAAGTTCTGACGGGAGTACGGCCGGCGGGCCGGGCACGTCCGGTTCCGGGCGGGCCCGGCCCGCACCTACACTGGCAGCCCGGCAGACGCCGGTCGACCAGTGAGAACACGGCGATCGTGCCGTCCCACCGGGCTGAGGAGCGACGCCTTGTTCTACTACGTCCTCAAGTACGTGCTGTTGGGCCCGCTGCTGAGGCTGGTCTTCCGGCCCCGGATCGAGGGCCTGGACCACGTACCGGCGTCGGGGGCGGCCATCGTTGCGGGCAATCACCTCTCCTTCTCGGACCACTTCCTGATGCCCGCGGTGCTCAGACGCCGCATCACCTTCCTCGCCAAGGCCGAGTACTTCACCGGGCCGGGTCTGAAGGGCAGGCTGACGGCGTACTTCTTCCGCAGCGCCGGGCAGATTCCGGTCGACCGCTCCGGCAAGGAGGCGGGTCAGGCCGCGATCCGCGAGGGCCTGGGCGTGCTGGGCAAGGACGAACTGCTGGGCATCTACCCGGAGGGCACCCGCTCGCACGACGGACGGCTGTACAAGGGCAAGGTCGGTGTCGCGGTGATGGCGCTGCGGGCGGGGGTGCCGGTCGTGCCCTGCGCGATGATCGGCACGTTCGAGGCGCAGCCGCCGGGCCGGAAGATCCCCAAGGTGCACCCGGTGGTGATCCGCTTCGGCGAGCCCCTGGACTTCTCCCGCTACGCCGGCATGGAGGGCGAGAAGGCCGTGCTGCGCGCCGCCACCGACGAGATCATGTACGCCATCCTGTCGCTGTCCGGTCAGGAGTACGTCGACCGTTACGCGGCGGACGTGAAGGCCGAGGAGGCTCAGAAGGCGGCGCAGGGACGCCGGTTCCCCCGCCTTCCGCACCGCTAGAGGGCTGTTGACGGCAGGGCCCGGGGCGGGCCGTCTGCTGTCGGCAGAAGGCCGTGGCCGGAACCGGGGGACTTGCCTACGGTCGGCGTATGACACGCGCAGTGGTGATCGGGGCGACGGGGCAGATCGGACGCATGGCCGTGGGGGCACTGGCCCGGGACGGCTGGGAGGTGGCGGCCGTCTCGCGGGGCGGCGACCGGGACGCGCGGTGGCCGCGGGACGTACGGGTGGTACGGGCCGACCGGGAGGACGACGCGGCGCTGTCGGCGGCGGTCGGCGAGGGCTGTGACGTCCTGGTGGACACGGTGGCGTTCGACGCGAGGCACGCACGGCAGTTGACCGCACTCGCCGGTCGGGTCGGCTCGGCCGTGGTCGTCTCCAGCATCTCGGTCTACGAGGACGACCAGGGCCGGAACTTCGACACCCAGTCCGAGCCCGACGGCTTCCCCAACTACCCGGTGCCGCTCGCGGAGGCGCAGCGCACCGTCGAGCCGGGCGACGCCTCGTACAGCACCCGGAAGGTGGCGCTGGAGCGTGAACTCCTCGCGGCGGGCGACCGGTTGCCGGCGACCCTGCTGCGGGCGGGCGCGGTGCACGGTCCGTACTGCCGGACCCCGCGGGAGCTGTACTTCGTCAAGCGCAACCTCGACGGCAGGCGCCGGCGGGTACTCGCGTACGGGGGCCAGAGCCGCTTCCACCCGGCGAGTGTGCACACCATCGCCGAGCTGATCCGGCTGGCCGCGCCCCGGCCGGGCAGCCGCGTCCTGAACGCGGTCGACCCGGACGCGCCGACGGTGGCGGAGATCGCGGCGGCCGTCGACGGGGTGATGGGCGTGGAGACCGAGGACGTCCTGGTGGACGGGGAGCCGCCCGCAAAGACCGTGGGCGACACGCCGTGGTCGGTGCCCGCGCCCGTCGTGTGCGGCATGAGCGAGGCGGAACGCCAGTTGGGCTACCGCCCGGTGGGCCGGTACGCCGACCATCTGGCGGAGACGGTCGCCTTCATCGAGGAGCGGCTGACCGGACGCGACTGGCGGGAGGCGTACCCCAAGATGTTCCAGGCGTACGGCGACCTCTTCGACTACGCGGCCGAGGACGCCTGGTTCGCGGCGCGCCGGGGCTGAGAACGGCCGAAGGGGCGGCCGTTCGGACCGGCCGCCCCCATCGGTCGCGCGAGTGTCAGAGCTTGGGCGTGGCGTGCGGGGCGCAGGTCACGTCCTTGGTGTCCACCTTCCCGGTGAGCAGATAGGTGTCGACCCGGTCGTTGACGCACGGGTTGACCAGCCCGGTGACGCCGTGCGAGCCGGCGTCCCGCTCGGTGATGAGGCGGGATCCCTTGAACCGCTTGTGCAGTTCGACGGCGCCGCCGTACGGGGTGGCCGCGTCCCGTTCGGACTGGACGATCAGCACCGGGGGGAGGCCCCTGCCGGTCTTCACGTCCACCGGGGTGCGCTGCTTGACCGGCCAGGTGGCACAGGGCAGGTTCATCCAGGCGTTGGCCCAGGTCATGAACGGGTGGTCGCGGTGCAGCCTGGTGTTGTCGGCGTCCCAGGTCCGCCAGTCGGTGGGCCACTGGGCGTCGGCGCACTCGACGGCCGTGTAGACGGCGTTGCCGTTCTCGGACGAGGCGTTGCCCGCGGTGTCGGAGGGGTCCGGCGCGGCGGCGTCGACGAGGGCCTGGGTGTCACCGGCGACGTACTTGCCGAAGACGGTCGCGATGGGTGCCCACGCGGAGTCGTAGTAGGGGGCGCTCTGGAAGAAGGAGATCAGCTCGGCCGGGCCGACGACGCCGCCGAGGGGTTCCTTCGCGGCGGTGGCGCGCAGCTTCAGCCACTGCTCCTGGACCTCGGCGCGGGTGTCACCCAGGTGGAAGGTGGCGTCGTTCTTGGCGACCCAGTCCTGCCAGTCCTTCCAGCGCTGCTCGAAGGCGACGTCCTGGTCCAGGTTGGCCTGGTACCAGATCTTCTCGCGGGACGGGTTGACGACGCTGTCGACGACCATGCGGCGCACGTGGCCGGGGAAGAGGGTGCCGTAGACGGCGCCGAGGTAGGTGCCGTAGGAGACGCCGAGGAAGTTGAGCTTCTTCTCGCCGAGGGCGGCCCGGATGACGTCGAGGTCGCGTGCGGTGTTCGGCGTGGTCATGTGCGGGAGCATCTCGCCGCTGCGCTCGAAGCAGCCGTCGGCGTACTCCCGGGCGAGCTTGCGCTGGGCGAGCTTGTCGGCCTCGGAGCCGGGCACGGGGTCCATCTTGGGCGCCTTGACGAACTCCTGCGGGTCGACGCAGGAGATCGGCGCGGACTTGCCGACGCCGCGCGGGTCGAAGCCCACGAAGTCGTAGGCCTCGGCCGTCTTGGCCCACACCGCGCTCTTGCCGGTGACGCGGGCCGGGAAGCGCAGTCCGGAGCCGCCCGGGCCGCCGGGGTTGTAGAGGAGGGCGCCCTGGCGCTGGCTCCTGGTGCCGGTGTTGCCGATGCGGTCGACGGCGATCTCGATCTGCTTGCCGAACGGCTTGGCGTAGTCGAGCGGCACCGTGACGTAGCCGCACTGGATCGGCTTGGGGAGGTTCCAGTCGGCGGGGCAGTCCTGCCAGTCGACCCCGGCGCGGGCGGCGCGGGCGGCGGCGATGACGGCACCGCGGGCCTCGCGGTCCCAGCCTTGCGCGGAGGGCTGCCCGGACGCGGGTGCGGCGCTCGCGGTGGGTGCCGTGACGGCACCGGCTATCAGCGTGGCGGTGACCAGCGCTCCGGCCGTGCCGAACGCCGTCGCCCTCCGCCGCACTCTGCTCTTGCTCAAGTGGCCCTCCCCGTACGTGTTCGTGACAAGTACGGGGATCCTCGCGGCTGTGCGTCGACTGAGAACAGACCATGTATGACTTCTTTGCCAATCCGATAAACGGAGAAAGGCGTTCGCTAGTCGCGTCCCAGCGCTGCCAACGCCCCGTCCAGCAGCCGCCGCAGCCGCAGCGCGTCCGGCGCCACCGCGGTCACCAGCACGGCGGGGCCGGCCAACGGCATGACGGCCGCGCCCTCCTCGAACACCCGGGCGGCCGGCGGCTCCTTCGCGAATCCGGGCCGTACGACGACCAGCTGGCCGACGGCACGGTGTCCGGCGAGCCCCGCGGGCCCGTCCCAGCCGGCCGGGGCGCCGGGCCCGCAGGCCAGTTCCTGGTCGAGGACGCCGCGCCCCTCGATCCGTACCGTCAGACGGCTGGTGAGGCGGCCCGGTTCCTCCCCTGCCCGGCCGAGCACCTGCTCCTCGCGCAGCAGCAGCCGGGCTCCGGCGGCGAGGTCGACGCACGTGCCGACGTACAGGTCGCTGCCGTGGGCGGAGATCAGCTGCTCGGGCAGCCAAAGCAGTTCGGCGTCCTCGCCGACGGTGAGCCGGACGTCGTAGCGGGAGCCAGCCTTATCCTGCCCCGGCAGGGCGAGGGTGGCGGCGGCCGAGCCGACCCGCAGCCGGGCGCCCCGGGCCGCCTCGGCCGTCACCGTGAAGTGGTCGCCGCCGAGCGGCCCGCTCATCGCCCCGACCAGCATCACCCGGGCCTCGGCACCGCTGCCCCGGGTCCGGCGCACCGCGAGCGGTCCCCCGCCCTCCAGCACAGGCAGGACGGTCCCGCCGCGCCCGTCGCCGCGGGCGAGGACCCGGGCCCTCGCCCGCACGCCGCCCGGGCTGGTCACGCGGTCCACGCGGCGATCCGCCCCCTGACCCAGTCGGCGACCTCGCCCACCCCGTCCTCGCCGCGCAGCGACTGCAGGACGACGGGCAGTTCACCCCGCTGCGCCTTGGCGTCCGCGGCCATCCGCGCGAGGTCGGAGCCGACGTGGGGCGCGAGGTCGGTCTTGTTGACGATCAGCAGGTCGGCGGTGGCGACGCCGGGCCCGCCCTTGCGCGGGATGTCGTCGCCGCCGGCCACGTCGATCACGAAGATCTGGGCGTCGACGAGCCCCTTGGAGAAGGTGGCGGTGAGGTTGTCCCCGCCGGACTCCACGAGGACCAGGTCGAGCGGCCCGACCTCGTCCTCCAGGTCCTCCACGGCCTCCAGGTTGGCGGAGATGTCGTCCCGGATGGCGGTGTGCGGGCAGGCCCCGGTCTCGACGGCGGTGATCCGCTCGGGCGGCAGCACCGCCTCCCGGAGCAGGAACTCGGCGTCCTCGCGGGTGTAGATGTCGTTGGTCACCACGGCGAGCGACAACTCCTCGCGCAGGGCCCGGCAGAGCGCGGCGACGGTGGCGGTCTTCCCGGACCCGACGGGCCCACCGAGCCCGATCCGCACCGCCCGGCGCGTGCCGTCGGGCCGCCGGGCGTCGGCGGAGACGGCGGCGGGGACTTCGTGGTGATGGTCAAGATGCATAAGACGGCTCCTCGGCAACTCTGGTGTGCTTGCAGCCCGTCCGGCGCTTGAGGACGAGGCCGTCCAGGCCGACGGGGGTCCAGGGGGCGAAGCCCCCTGGCGGGGTCGAAGGGGCGGAGCCCCTGGGGTCGGGAAAGGGAAGGGGCGGCGGGGCGGACAACGCTCTACGAGGCGAACAACCGAACCGCCCACCCCGCATGCGCCTCCGCCGCGATCTCCAGCAACGGCGCCGACCGCGCGGGCAGCACGTCGACACCGTCGGCCAGGACGCGCCCCGCCGCCTCCACCGCGTCCCGCGCCACCAGGTCCACGTCGTCCGCAAGCCGCGCCAGCACCCCCGTCGCGTCGAACGGATCGAGGCTGAGCAGCCGCACGACCGCGGTGGCCGGCCCGCTCACCCCCTCGTAGGCGGAGCAGTACGCCGCGTCCAGCGCCCCCAGCCCGGCCGCCCGGGCGGCGACCCCCAGCACGACGGGCTGATGCGCGCCCTTGGGGAACCTCCCCGCCAGCGCGTCGAGTTCGGGATGCGGCCAGGTCGCCCGGGCGGCCCGCATCAGCTGCCGCCCGAGTCTGCGCGCCACCCCCCGCAGGGCGGGCGACGGGGTACGGGCGTCGGCGGCCCGGTCGAGCCCGACGGGGTCCGCACCGAGGGCCGCGGCCGCCGCGAGGGACGCCGCGACGGCGCCGCTCGTGTGCAGCCGCCCCCGGCAGAACTCCTCCAGGCTCACGGCGTCGGTCACGCGTCCCGCCCGCACGGCGGCCTCCGCCCCGCCGGAGTGGGCGTGCCCTCCGGCGGGGAAGCGGCCGTCCGCGAGGACGAGCAGTGCTGCGCGGCTCATCCCGGCGCTCAGAAGAGGAAGTACCGCTGGGCCAGCGGCAGTTCGGCGACGGGTGCGGGCTCGACGAGTTCGCCGTCGATGGTCACCGCGAAGGAGTCCGCGGCGACCTCCACGCGGGGCAGCGCGTCGTTCTCCCGCATGTCGGCCTTGGTACGGCCGCGCGTCGACCGGATCGGCACCAGCTCCCGCCCGAGTCCCAGCCGTTCCGCCAGTCCGTCCTCGACGGCCCGCTCGGCCACGAAGGCGACCGAGTTGCCGGCCGGCGCCGTCCCGTGGGCACCGAACATCGGGCGCGGCAGGACCGGCTGCGG
This sequence comes from Streptomyces sp. NPDC058985, assembly GCF_042740985.1. Lineage (NCBI taxonomy): Bacteria > Bacillati > Actinomycetota > Actinomycetes > Kitasatosporales > Streptomycetaceae > Streptomyces > Streptomyces sp. NPDC058985. The sequence goes on from NZ_JBHYJX010000008.1 coordinate 265,652, forward strand.
GGTCGGGATGGAGGCGTTCGCGTCGCCCATCTGCGCGTACGCGATCTGCCCGCCCTTGAGGACGAGCTGCGGCTTCACCCCGAAGAACCGCGGCTCCCAGAGCACCAGGTCGGCGAGCTTGCCGGTCTCGACGGAGCCGACCTCGTGCTCGATGCCCTGCGCCACGGCGGGGTTGATCGTGTACTTGGCGACATATCGACGTGCACGGTGGTTGTCGGCCCGTGTGTCGCCGGGCAGGAAGCCGCGGCGGCGCTTCATCACGTGCGCCGTCTGCCAGGTCCTCATGATCACCTCGCCGATGCGTCCCATGGCCTGCGCGTCCGAGGCCATGATGGAGATCGCCCCCATGTCGTGCAGGACGTCCTCCGCGGCGATGGTGCTGGGCCGGATCCGGGACTCGGCGAAGGCCAGGTCCTCGGGGACGGCGGGGTTCAGGTGGTGACAGACCATCAGCATGTCGAGGTGTTCCTCGACGGTGTTGACGGTGTGCGGCCGGGTCGGGTTGGTGGAGGCCGGCAGCATGTTGGGCAGTGAGACCGCGGTGATCATGTCGGGTGCGTGGCCGCCGCCCGCGCCCTCGACGTGGAAGGCGTGCAGGGTGCGGCCCGCGACCGCGTCGAAGGTGTCGCCGACGAAGCCCGCCTCGTTCAGGGTGTCGGTGTGGACGGCGAGCTGGACGCCGGACTCCTCGCAGACGTCCAGGCACGCGGAGATGGCTGCGGGGGTGGCACCCCAGTCCTCGTGGATCTTGAAGCCGAGCACCCCGGCGCGCAGCTGGTCGCGCATGGAATCCTTGGACATGGTGCTGCCCTTGCCCAGGAAGCCGATGTTGACGGGGCTCGACTCCAGCGCGGCGAACATCCGCGCCAGGTGCCACGAACCCGGGGTGACGGTGGTCGCCTTGCTGCCCTCGGCCGGGCCGGTGCCGCCGCCGATGAGGGTGGTGACGCCGGACGCCAGGGCCTCGTCGACGGCGGTCGGCGCGATGAAGTGCACGTGGGTGTCGATGCCGCCCGCGGTGAGGATCTTGCCGTTGCCCGCGACGACCTCCGTCTCGGGGCCGATGACGAGACCGGGGTGGACGCCGTCCATCGTGTCCGGGTTGCCGGACTTGCCGATGCCGGTGATCCGTCCGTCGCGGATACCGACGTCGGCCTTGACGATGCCCCAGTGGTCGATGATCACGGCACCGGTGACAACGGTGTCGGGGGCGCCTTCGGCGCGGGTGGCGCGCGACTGGCCCATGGATTCGCGCAGCACCTTGCCGCCGCCGAAGACGGCCTCGTCCCCGGAGCGGCCGGGGCCTCCCGCGCGGTCCTCCTCGATCTCGACGAAGAGGTCGGTGTCGGCGAGGCGGATCCGGTCTCCGGTGGTCGGGCCGAACAGGTCGGCGTAGGCGCCGCGGGACAGCTCAGGCATCGAGGGCACCTCCGGTCGCGCCGCGCAGGCCCATGACGACGCGGGCTCCCGCGAGGGGGACCAGTTCGACGTCGACGGGAATGCCGGGCTCGAACCGGACGGCGGTGCCGGCGGCGATGTTCAGCCGGGTGCCGTGCGCGGCGGTGCGGTCGAACTCGAGACCGGGGTTGGCCTCGGCGAAGTGGTAGTGGGAGCCGACCTGGACGGGCCGGTCGGCGGTGTTGAGAACGGTCAGACGGGTGACCGGGCGCCCCTCGTTGAAGGGGACCGGCGCGTCGGCGAAGAGGATCTCTCCGGGAATCATGGCCGCCGCCCCCGTCAGACGATCGGTTCGTGGACGGTGACCAGCTTGGTGCCGTCCGGGAAGGTGGCCTCGACCTGCACGTCGTGGATCATCTCGGGGACTCCCTCCATGACCTCGTCGCGCTGGAGCACCTTGCGTCCGGAGGACATGAGTTCTCCCACGGTCCGCCCGTCCCGGGCGCCTTCGAGGATGTGCGCGGTGATCAGCGCGACGACCTCGGGGTGGTTGAGCTTCACGCCTCGCGCGCGGCGCTTCTCCGCCACGTCCGCGGCCACATGGATGAGCAGTCTCTCCTGCTCGTGCGGGGTCAGTTGCATGTACCACCTCACAGGACATGACGCCGGGACCGGACGGTCCGGGCTGCCGCGGCCACCGCGACGGCTCTAGATGTAACACACACGAATGGGCCGCGGTGCACCTGCCATTTGTTCGAAAACCGCAGGTGGACAGGGGTGGAGAGTACGTCTGAAGTGTTTCCGCCGTGTGACCCGGTTTTGACCGACTGATTACCGGGGCCGTCCGCGGGCCCTAGAGATCGTCTTCAAAGGTCAGATCCAGAGCAGGATTGAGGCGATGGTGACGACGGCTTGGTAGGACTCGCGGGTCTTGTCGTAGCGAGTGGC